>CAYUUB010000331.1:0-2648 GCA_964447725.1 uncultured Oscillospiraceae bacterium | reverse complement strand
CCTTTCGAATCCCTGTTTTTTTCAGGTTTTTCCGTTATGCGAACAAACCGTAAACGATCTGTGAATTCTCAATATCTTGACGAATCGATCCTTGATTGGTACTAGATATAGTGGTATGCTTTGGATGCGCCTGAATCGGGCGCATTCTCTTCCCAGAGGAAAAATCAGACAAAAAACAAGCGGGGGATTGCATTATGGCTGTCAGCGGTATCACCGATAACGCGATGAAAGTGCTCGAAAAGCGTTATTTGGGCAAGGATGAAAACGGAAACGTCACAGAAAACGTGGAAGGTATGTTCACGCGCGTTGCGCGCGCCGTGGCGGAGGCGGACCGACTCTACGATCCCGCGGCGGACATCGACGCAACCGCGGGCGAATTTTACGAGCTGATGTCGAACCTTCGGTTCCTGCCGAACTCGCCGACGCTGATGAACGCCGGGCGCCCGCTCGGACAGCTCTCCGCCTGCTTCGTCCTTCCTGTCGACGACAGCATGGAAGCGATCTTCGAGGCGGTAAAGGACGCCGCGCTGATCCATAAGTCCGGCGGCGGCACCGGGTTTTCGTTTTCGCGCCTGCGCCAAAAGGGCGCGACCGTCCGCTCGACCGGCGGCGTCGCCAGCGGTCCGGTCAGCTTCATGCGCGTGTTCAACGTCGCAACCGAAGCCGTCAAGCAGGGCGGCACCCGGCGCGGCGCCAACATGGGCATCCTCCGCGTCGACCATCCGGACATTCTGGAGTTTATCCGCTGCAAAAGCGACACGGCGGATATCCAGAACTTCAACATCTCCGTCGGCCTGACGGAAAAATTCATGCGCGCGTTTGAAAACGACGCGATGTACGACCTCGTCGACCCGAAGAGCAAAACCGTTGCGGGCCAGCTCTCCGCACGCGCCGTGTTCGATGAAATCGTGGACGCCGCCTGGCAAAACGGCGAACCGGGCATCGTTTTTCTGGACCGTCTCAATCGCGACAACGTCGTCCCGTCCGCCGGCGAAATCGAAAGCACGAACCCCTGCGGCGAGCAGCCCCTGCTGCCTTACGAAAGCTGCAACCTCGGTTCGATCGACCTTGTGTCCATGCTGAAAAAAGAGGACGGCGCCTACGCCTTCGACTTTGACCTGCTTGAAACGACCGTGCGCCAGGCCGTGCACTTTCTTGACAACGTCATCGACGTAAACAACTATCCGCTCGAGCAGATCGCCGACATGACGCGCTCCACGCGAAAAATCGGCCTCGGCGTCATGGGCTTCGCCGACGCGCTGCTTGCGCTCGGCATCCCCTATAATTCCGAGGAGGGCATCGCCTTTGCCGAACGGCTCATGTCGTTCGTCGAGGAAACCGGGCACGCCGCCAGCACGGAGCTTGCGAAGGCCCGCGGCGCATTCCCGCTGTTTCCCGAAAGTACGCTCAAGGACGGCGATCCGGTCCGCAACGCTACGGTGACGACCATCGCGCCGACCGGCACGCTCTCCATCATCGCGAGCTGTTCCTCCGGCGTCGAACCCGTGTTCGCCTACGTCTACGTACGCAACGTCATGGACGGCACGCAAATGGTGGAAGTCAACCCGCTGCTCATGGAGAAACTGCATTCTCTCGGTCTTGACGACGACGAACTGCTAAAACGCATCGCCGCCGAAGGGACCATCCAGCATTTTGTGGAGATCCCCGAAGACGTCCGGCGCGTATTCGTCTGCGCGCACGACATCACGCCGGAAGACCACACGCGTATGCAGGCGGCTTTTCAGCGGCACACGGACAACGCCGTGTCCAAAACCGTCAATTTCCCCAACAACGCCACCCGCGAGGACGTCCGTTCGGTCTACCTCCTCGCGTATCAGGAAGGGCTCAAAGGCGTAACGATCTACCGCGACGGCAGCCGCACGGGGCAGGTGCTCAACATCGGCAAAGTCAACGACGGCAAGTCCGCCGCCGCAACGGACGATTTGGAACTGCCGGAGAATTACGGTAAAATCGAGCCGCGGCCGCGGCCGCTCGTGACCCGCGGCTTCACGGAAAAGATGAATATCGGCTGCGGCACGCTGTACGTTACGGTCAACTACGATGAAAACGGCATCTGCGAAGTCTTTACCAGCACAGGTAAAGCGGGCGGCTGCCCGAGCCAGAGCGAAGCGACCGCGCGGCTGACGTCCATCGCGCTTCGCAGCGGCATCTCGATCAACGAAGTTTACGACCAGCTCAAGGGCATCCGCTGTCCGTCCACGATCCGTCAGAAGAACATGAGCTGCACGTCCTGTCCGGACGCGATCGCCCGCGTCCTCATGAAGGTCAGCAAGTTCATCGACGACGGTGCGGAGTACAACAAGCCGGAAGCGCAGGCCAAGACAAAGGAAACGCCCACGCAGAAAAAACAAAAAAACACGTCCAGCAGCGACGTTCCGTTTATTCCGAAAGAAACCGTCGAGGAACCGGCCAGCGCGGCCGATATCCATGTCTGCCCGGAATGCGGGAGCCGCGTGGAGCACGAAGGCGGGTGCGTCATCTGCCGCAGTTGCGGCTACAGTAAATGCGGCTGACGGGCGTTTGGGATCGCCTGTCCGCCAGGTTGGGAGGAAATCGACATTGAAGGCTGTTATTTTAACCTGCAACACCGGGCAGGGGCATAACGCAGCCGCTCTGGCAGTCAAGGA
>CAYUUB010000330.1:0-2649 GCA_964447725.1 uncultured Oscillospiraceae bacterium | reverse complement strand
CCTGATGCCCGGTCATGCCGGTGATGGAGTTATCCAGCACGCAGGGAATGACATTTCCACTATTATATATGATTTCGACCGCTCCTGTCATGCCGCTGTGAAAAAAAGTTGAATCGCCGACCACGCCGAACACCTTTTTCCCCGTTTGACCGGATGCTTCAAACGCTTTTGCAAGGCCCATGGCGACGGACAAACCGCCGCCCATGCACACGCAGGTGTCCATTGCCGAAAGCGGCGCGGCGCAGCCGAGCGTGTAGCAGCCGATATCGCCGCCGATGACAAAGTCCTTTCGCTTGCTCATGATGTAGAAGAACCCCCTGTGCGGGCAGCCGGGACAGAGCGCGGGCGGGCGCGGGACAACGTCGCAGTCCACGGCCGTCGTCTCCGGCTCGATGCCGAACACAGCGCGCCGCACGATCTCCGGATTGAGCTCGAACATGCGCGGGATGACGTCCTTGCCGATGCAGTCGATGCCGGCCGCCTTGATCTGCTCCTCCATAAACGGGTCGAGCTCCTCGACGACGTAGAGCTTTTTCACGCGGGAGGCAAAATCGCGTATCAGGTCCATCGGCAGCGGCCAGGTGAAGCCGAGTTTGAGAAACGACGTGTCCTTTGGGAACGCTTCCTTTGCGTACTGGTAGGCGATGGAGGCGGTGATCACGCCGACGTCGGGGCTTTTTACGTCCATCACGTTCAGCGGGCTTTCGTTGGCGTACGCTTCCAGCGCTTTCAGTTTTTCGTCCAGCACGGGACGGTTCCGTCTCGCGTTGGCGGGCGTGCAGACGAATTTTGAAATGTTGCGCGCGTACGGCTCGACCGGGCGTTCCGTGCGCGCGTTGAACGTTACGAGGCCTTTGCTGTGGCAGACGCGCGTGGTCATACGAAACAGCACGGGGATTTCGAAGCGCTCGGAAATTTCGTAGGCTTCTTTCATAAATTCCTTGCATTCCTGCGAATCGCTCGGCTCGACCAGCGGAATCTTGGCGGAGCGCGCGTACTGGCGGTTGTCCTGCTCGTTTTGCGAGGAATGCATGCTCGGATCGTCCGCGCTGACGATGACGAACCCGGCGCCGACGCCGTTGTACGCCGAGGTAAAGATCGGGTCGGCGGCCACGTTCATGCCGACGTGCTTCATCGCCGCAAGGGAGCGGACGTTGCCGATCGACGCGCCGTACGCGACCTCGACGGCGACCTTTTCGTTCGGCGCCCATTCGGCGTAGAGCGCGTCCTTATACTGCACGAGGTTTTCGAAAATTTCGGTACTCGGCGTGCCGGGATATGCCGAGCAGACCCTGACCCCGGCTTCGTACGCGCCGCGGGCGACTGCCTCGTTGCCTGTAAGCAGGTGTTTTTTCTCGGATTCCATTTATTCGTTTCCTCCTTTTGCCGCAATCGCGCCGAGCGCGAGGGACGCCAGCTTCGCTTCCGCGGAGTCCGCGCGCGAAACCAGCACGATCGGGCAGCGCGCGCCGACGACCAGCCCGGCGGAACGCGCGTTTGCAAAATAGGTCAGCGCCTTGCCGAAGCAGTTGCCTGTCTCCATATTCGGCATCAACAGGATGTCCGCCCGTCCGCAGCCGGGCGCGGCGTAACGCTTGTGCGCGCAAGCCTGCGGACTGACGGCGAGGTCGACGCCGACCGGCCCGAAGACCGTCATATCGTAAGCGGACCAGTCCAGTTCGGAGAGCCGTTTCGCGTCGACGGACGAAGGGATTTTTTCGGTGACGGTTTCGCTGCCGCTGACGCACGCGGCGACGATTGTTTCATAACCGAGCAGCTTTAGCAGGCGCGCGGCGTTTTCCAGGATTTTCTTCTTGTGCTCGAAATCGGGCGCGGGGTTCATGCCGCCGTCGGTGTCGATAAGCAGCCGGCCGTAGCCGGGCGCTTCGTAGAGCATCACGTGCGAAAGCAGCGCGCCCGCCATCAGGTCGGAGCGCACGACGACGCGTAAAAGGTCCGACGTGCTCAGGATGCCTTTCATCAAAAAGTCCGCCTTGCCGTCGGCAACCGCCTGCACCGCCGCTTTTGCGCAGCCCGTGTCGCTCGAGTCGTCGGGCTCGATAACGGAAAAGTCGTTTTCGTCCGCGCCGATGCCGCGCAGTATTTCGCGGATGCGTTTCGCGTCGCCAAACAACTGCGCCGAACAGATATGCGCCGCAGTCGCCATGGAGACCGCCTGAAGGACGGCCTCGTCGTGCGCCGCCGCGACCGCGACACGGCGGCCGAGTCCTCCGGCATGCCCGGTAATATCGTGCAATGTTTTCATCATCAATCGGTCACACTCCTTTTTACGGCTGATTGGAAAGCGCTCTACGCGCTGGAGGCCGTCAAAAAACTTGTTTTTTGACGGGCCAACCGCGTTTTGCCTTTCACCCTTCGGGTTCACGGGCGGCAAAACGTACAAGGAAACCGCCCGAAACGGGCGATCCGTTGCGGCGGATGAACCGCCGCAGCCGGAAGATACGGGTTAAGGGTTGCGACCCTTAACAATCCCCTGGACTTTTTCGACAGCCTGAAGCGCTCTACGCGCTGTTTTTCGTTTGAAAAGGCAGCAGGAAAAAAGTTCTGCGTCAGGCGTCCGCATGTTCGGGAAGCATCCGTAAAATCGTATCGGCATAGAGAAAAGGGTCTGTTATTAGGGTGTGTTTC
>CAYUUB010000329.1:0-2658 GCA_964447725.1 uncultured Oscillospiraceae bacterium | reverse complement strand
CGCGTTACGCATTCCTGCCAGTCGTCCCGGCAGTTTTGCAGGGAAATATAGGTTTCGTGCAAATGGTCCGTAACCACAAAGCCGTCGTATCCATGGTCCTTATGGGTTCGTACGAGGTCCGGTGCGGCGACTCTGCCGCATTTGCTCGTCTCGGCGGTATGAACGTGTATGTCGAATTTAGCGTAGTTCTTTCCGTTAATTGTCGTCATAAATCGTTCCTTATGTCGCGGCAGGAAGAGCGCACGACGAGTGTGGGTGTAAGAATCCGGTGGGAATAACCGGAAGCGTCATCGGCAAACTTTTCAAACAGGATATCCACCGCCGCAGTGGCCATTGTCTTTTTCGGCTGCTCGATTGTCGTGAGACGAATTCTAGGCAAATCGGAGTAGAGGATGTTGTCGAACCCCATCAGCGACACGTCCTCCGGAATGCGGATGCCCGCTTCCTCGGCAGCCGCGAAAACGCCGAGCGCAAGAGAATCCGTCGCCGCGAAGATCGCCGAATACTCCAGAGGGTTTGCAAACAACTGCCGCGCCATTTCGCAGCCTGCCTGAATGCTGCTCTGTTTATAACTGCTGTTAAAGATGTTTGGCTCGATACCAAGCTCATGGCAGGCGTCAAGGTATCCGTCCGCGCGCATCTGATGCGTCACGCTGTCTTTACGCAAGCCGAAATAAAGAATTTTACGGTGACCGAGCGAATAGAGGTATTCCACGCCAATATGCGTGCCGCGATAGTTATCGACGGAAACATAGCTCTCGGGCAGGTCACGAAGATTTTCACTGACGAACACCGTAGGCACCTTGGAAATCAGGTTCTTAAGGTTTTCATAGGATTCGGAACTCGACGGCACAAGAATGATCCCGTCTGCCTGCCGGCTGACAAGCAGCTCGAACACTTCGCGTTCAAGGTCCAGATCGTGTGAGGAATTACACAGCATCAGATTGTAGCCGTGCTCGCGGGCGCGCGTTTCGATATGATACGCCATTTCCGACATAAAGGGATTATCGATGTTCGCAACGATCAGGCCAAGCAGCTTCGTCTTTTTCATTACCATGGACCGCGCAACATAATTTGTCGTATAGCCCATTTCCTTGCATATTTCGAGCACGCGCTTCCGCGTTTCCTCCCCGATTTCCGTGCTGCCGGAAAGCGCACGGGAAACGGTTGCATACGAAACGTTGGCAACCTTCGCAACATCCTTAATGGTAACATTTTTCATTGGCGGCTCCCTGCTTTCAGCGGAATTTAGCTGCGGAAATTGTGTAAACGTTTTCGTCACAAAAAATATACTATGTGAGGTTTGTTTTGTCAATACACATTTTTCTAGCATCCTGGCGCAATATTTGCTCAAACAACAATTTATTTATATGGCGAATTAAAAATATATCCGGTACTATCTTGACAAGAAATAGTCAATCATATACAATCAATTTGATGAAATCCCGTAAACGTTTGCGTTTAATCGGAAAGATTTATTCGCAAAAACAGGAGGATACATGCAAAAAAAGATCGATGCCGTTCTGTTTGATATCGGCGGAACGTTCCACACCGTTACGAACAGCGAGGCTCTGCGTACGTCGTTTGCAAAGCGTCTGCGCGAACGCCTCGCCGATTACGGCATCGTCATCTCCGGCAGCGACCGGGAAATCGGCCTGCGGCTTCACGAAAACGCGGAAACCTACAAGCATCATTCCGAAAAAACGCTGATTGAACTCCCTTCAAAAAGGATATGGAACGAATTCTATTTAAAGGAATATCATATCGGCGAAGCAAAGCTGGCGCCAATCGCCGAAGAGCTCAGTTTTTTATACGATTATGAACGCGTACGGAATCTGCGCAGGCCGGGCCTGTCGGAAACGTTGGCAGCCCTGCGCGGCATGGGCATGCGCATGGGCGTCGTAAGCAACATCATATCCACGTCGTTCGTCCCGCATATTTTAAAGGAATACGGGATTGATCCATATATGGACTGCATCGTGATGTCGAGCGAAACCGGCGTAAGAAAACCGGACTCCGCCGCATTCGATCCCGCGCTGGAGCAACTCGACGTAAAGCGGAAAAACACAGCTTACGTCGGCGATACCCTGTCGCGCGACGTGCTCGGCGCGAAAAACGCAGGGCTCGCGCTTATGATTCAAATCAACAATCCGGCCATAGCGCACAGGGATGCGCACCTCGCGGGAGGCGGCCTGGAACCGGATTACCGTATCGACGAATTAACGGAGATCCCGGGGATAATTTCTGCATATAACAAATCCCATTTTTAAGACATCTATCGCTTAACATCGTTTAACGCCGCTCACCTAAAAATAAGGAGGCACCGGAACATGATCGACACAATCTTTTTCGATGTGGGCAATACGCTGCGTATTGTCGTAAAAGACAAGGCGTTCTCACAAGCCGCCGAGCAGGAAATCATGCGTCTGGTCGGCACAGCAGAGCCACACGACGTATTCTTTGAAAAGCTCAACAAGCGTTGGACCGCCTACCGCAGCGCCGCCAAATCAGGTCATCTTGACGCGTCCGAAATGGAATTGTGGTCGCAGTATCTGCTGCCCGATTATCCGGCCGATCTTATCTGCGCCAATGCCGGCCGTCTAACCCGCCTGTGGCGCGATCACGACGGCCGCCGCGTTGCAAGGCCGGACGTGAAGG
>CAYUUB010000328.1:0-2659 GCA_964447725.1 uncultured Oscillospiraceae bacterium | reverse complement strand
TGAGTGCTAAAGTTTACATTTGCATTACAATTCCTCTGTTTTTTTGTAAAAATGATTTCGTATGATACAGATGTTCCAAAAAGGAAGCGCCCCTTCGGAGCGGCGGATCCTGAAAACGCGCACCGGGACGGCGCAAGAATTTATCAATTATTTTTCCAAAGGAGGAATAGATTATGTTTGAATTGGTACCGTATGGCAGAAAGCGCAACCTAACTTGGTATAACCCGTTTGAAGAATTGGATGACATGCAGCGTCACTTCTTTGGGGAAACTGCAATCAGCGATTTCAAAACGGACATCCGTGACAATGGCGAAAACTATCTCCTGGAGGCCGACCTGCCCGGATTTAAGAAGGAAGATATCGCCGTTGAAATCGAAGGCGACACCCTGACGATTCGCGCCGAACGGTCCGGCGAGAAGGAAGAGAAAGACGCGAAAAGTAATTTCGTCAAACGCGAACGCAGTTACGGCAGCTTCAGCCGCTGCTTCGATATGACCGGCATCCGCACCGAGGACGTTTCGGCCGCGTATGAAGACGGCGTTCTCAAGCTCACCTTGCCGAAGAAGCAGGAAACGCTGCCGACTTCCCGCAAGCTGGAGATCGCATAAGCGCGCTTCGGGGAGCAACTCCCTAATCTTAAGGCCACCCTTTGCGGGTGGCCTTAGTCTATCAAAAAACGTCGGGGCTTTCGGAGGTTACGACCTGCTTGGCGCGCGCTTTGTTTTGTTTGACGAAACAAAGGGATTATACTATCCTGTAAAGAGCAAAACCGTGCGGGCTTTCCGCAAGGCCTTGCCCGTTTGCCGGACGACGGACTGCTGGATTCATTATTATCTATGAAAAGCGGGTTTTCGGTTTGAAACAAAACGATGAAACGATAGAATATCGCAGACTGCGCCCGGAAGAAATCGACCCGGCGCTGTTTGATGCGTTTGAGCGCCATCAGCGCGTCAGCCGGTGCTGGCGGAAAGAAGACGGCGTCTGGCGCATTCGCGACATTTCGTTTGTCGAGCGGTGGGGCAACGCGGAGTACGAAGTGCTCTGCGCGGACCTGAAGAGAACGATTAGCACGAACGGCGCGGCGTTCGGCGCGTTGATCGACGGAGAGCTGAAAGGCTTTGCCGCGGTAAGCGCGGGATTGTTTGGGAAAAACAGGGAATATATCGATATGCCCACGCTGCATGTATCCGAAGAGTCGCGCGGGAGGGGCATCGGAAAGGCGCTGTTTCTGCTCGCCGCCGGCTGGGCGCGCGAACAAGGGGCAAAAAAGCTCTATATCTCCGGCCACTCCGCCGTCGAAACGCAGGCGTTTTACCGCGCAATGGGGTGCGCCGAAGCAGCGGAGTACAGCGCCAGGCATGTTGCGGCGGAACCTTGCGACTGCCAGCTTGAGTATGTTTTATAAGAAAAACCGCCCCGCACAATTTTGCGCGAGGCGATTTTTTACCTTACATCGTATACAGATAGATTGAGACAAACTGCAATATACTGCCGGCGAGCACAAACACATGAAACAGGCAGTGGAACCAGCGCTTTTTTGAGCCGATTCCATAGAGGACCGCGCCGATGGTATATGCAAATCCGCCCGAAAGCAGCAGCCAGAAACCGGCGGACGTAAGCGCGCGGACCGCATAGGGAAAGACAAACACGATGCCCCAGCCCATCAGGATATAGCAGACCATCGAAAAAATGCGGAATTCCTTAAGATCGATTGCGGTGAGCGTTACCGCCAGCGCGGTGAGCGCCCACTCGACGCCGAAAATGCTCCACGCCAGCACGGGGTAGAGCGGGCGGATTGCGCACAGTACGATCGGCGTATAGGTTCCCGCGATCATGAAGTAAATCGAGCAGTGGTCGAGCACCTGCAGGACTTTTTTTCCTAGCGAGGGCTTAAGCCCGTGATAGATGCTGGACATGCAGTACAGCACGACCATGGTGACGCCGTAGACCGCGCCGGAGACGATTCCCCAGACGTTGCCGGAAACGGCGGCTTTGATCACGCACAGCGCGAGCGCGGCGACGGCGAACGCGCCGCCTGCGATATGCGAGACCATGTTGAAGATCTCTTCACTTCTCGTATAATCCGGCAATTCCCGGTCGGCAAGTTTCGTGCGCATGGAATCCTCGCTTTCTTCAGTGGGTTCAAACGTGAACCAGTATACCGCACTTTGCGTCCGCTGGCAACGGCGGCCGGCGGGCACGTAAAAGCCCCGAAGCATGAACCCCGGGGCTTTTGCGATATGGATCACACGGTTATTGTTTCGCGCACATGCCGCGCACCTCATCCTCGTGGCCGAACAGCGCGCATGCTCCGTCGTGGTGCTCCCGCAGCAGTTCGCTTGCGCGCAAACGGACGAACAGCGGAGAATTCAGCGCGTCCAGCAGGGAAACGTCCTTTACGCTGGTGTCCGAAACCGGCGAAAACGGGCAGGGTTCGGCGCCGCCGTACGGATTGATATGAAAGAATCCGCGCCCCGCGGCAAGGCAGCCACCCGCGAACTGCTCGTCGCCCGGGAACGAAACATAGACCATCCCGTCCTGCTTTGCGCGCAGTTTTTCCAGCCGCTCTGCAAGGAACGCCTGCTCGGTTTCGCCGGGCGCGAGCGATTCCGTGCCGGGATCGGCGGGCACGTAAAAACCGAGCAGGCGTTCCTTGCAG
>CAYUUB010000327.1:0-2659 GCA_964447725.1 uncultured Oscillospiraceae bacterium | reverse complement strand
TGCCGGCCTTCTGATGCAGGTTGTCGATGTTCTGCGTGATCACCGCCGTCAGCGTGCCGCGCTGTTCAAGCCTTGCCAGCGCGCGGTGCGCGTCGTTCGGCTCGGCGTTCGGGAACAGGAGAAACTTTTTGTAGTACCTGTAAAACGTTTCGGTGTGCCGCAGAAAAAAATCGTGACTGATGAGTACCTCCGGTTCGTAGCCGAACTGCTTGATCGCCTGAAACACGCCGTCACCGGAGCGGAAATCCGGAATGCCGCTTTCGGTGGACGTTCCGGCTCCGCCGAAAAACACCGTCCGTTTCGATTTGTCCAAAATGCCCTTTAGTTTTGCAATCTGTTCGGATAACGCTTCTTCCATGTTGTTTTCACCGCTTGATCTTAAAATTTCCGATGCGCGCGGGTCGATTGCCGAAGTCGCCCGACCGCGCCGTCGCTTTCATCATAGCACTTGAACCGGATTTTGCAAGTTCGTCCTTACGGAGTAGTCAATCGCACGCCCGTGTGCTAAAATGGACGCATGAAAACGAGATTTTTTAACGCAAGGATTCTTCCGATCGACGGCGTCACTCCGCTCTTTACCGGCGAGCTTGTTACAAACGGCAGCGTCGTCTCCTATCTCGGCAGCGACGGTTCCGGCCTCGGTCCGTTCGACCGCGAGATCGACTGCCGCGGCAACCTGATCATGCCTGGATTCAAAAACGCGCACACGCATTCCGCCATGACGTTTTTAAGGTCGCTTGCGGACGACCTGCCGCTGCAGCGCTGGCTGACCGAGCAGGTGTTTCCAAAGGAAGCGCAGCTTACGCCGGACGACGTGTACGTCCTTACGAAACTCGCCATCCTGGAATACCTCACCAGCGGCGTCACAGCGATGTTCGACATGTATTTTTCGCGTGATAGCATCGCGCAGGCCGTCGTCGACACGGGATTCCGCGGAGCGCTCGTCGGCTGCGCCAACGACTACGGCGGGACCGCCCAGGAAACCGCCGACGAATACGAGCGTTTCTCAAAATTCCATCCGCGCATCACGTACCGGCTCGGCTTCCATGCGGAATACACGACCTCGTATCCTCTGCTGAAAGACCTTGCCGACATGGTGCGTTCGCTCAGGCAGCCGTTTTTCACGCACCTTTGCGAAACGCAGGCCGAAGTTGACTCCTGCGTCGGGCACAGCGGCATGCAGCCGATCGAATACCTCGATTCTCTCGGCATGTTCGATTACGGCGGCGGTGGGTATCATTGCGTGCATGTCTCCGAACGCGAAATGGAGATCCTGAAGGAGCGCGGCATGACCGTCGTCACATGCCCCGGTTCCAACACGAAGCTTGCCAGCGGCGTTGCGCCCGTCTATGAGTATTTGCAGCGCGGCATACCGGTCGCCGTCGGCACGGACGGGCCCGCCAGCAACAACTGCCTCGACATGTTCCGCGAAATGTTTCTGGTCACGGGCCTGCAAAAACTCCGGCACGGCGCGGAAGCCGTCGATGCGCTGGACGTGCTGAACATGGCCTGCCGCAACGGCGCGTATGCCTGCGGATTCGACGACTGCGACTGCCTTGCCGTCGGTAAGCAGGCGGACCTGATCATGCTCGACCTGCATCAGCCGAACATGCAGCCTCTCAACAACATCGAAAAAAACATCGTCTACAGCGGAAGCAAGCAAAACGTAATCCTGACCATGGTCGCAGGCAAGGTGCTCTACGAAAACGGCGAATTTTTCATTGGCGACGACCCGGAGCGCATCTATGCGGAGGCTAACCGGATCATCCGCCGCATGAAATAACGCTATTAAAAACATTATGCGCCGTTTGCACGGGCAGCGGCGCATGTCTTTTTTATGGAGAACGTTCCGTTATGATTGACCGAAGCAAAGTTGCCCCGCTGTTTGCGGGGTGGAACGAAACCATGATCCGGTCGTATCTGCAAGGACATATGGGCTATGCCCTTGCAGATAACGAAGCAAGCCCGACGAGCGCACAAATTGTGACGGGCGACATATGCTTTTTTGCAGGTACGCCAAACGACGCGTTGATTGAACAGGCCGCCGCACCGGAAATCGTTCCACAAAATGAAGACTGGTGCCGCGCCGTCGAACGCGTGCTGGGCGCTGGAGTAAAGCAGCGCTTTCGTTATGCAATTAAAAAAGAAGGCGACGTTTTCGACCACGCGAAACTCGCCGCCTATACACGTTCGCTCCCGGATGGATTTTCGCTCGCGCCGTTCGATGAAGCGATTTGCCGCATGGCAAACGAAGAATCATGGTCGTGCGACTTTTGCGCGTTGTTTCACAATCCGGCGGACTTCGTTGCCCGCGGCTTAGGCGTTGCCGTTCTCTGTCAAGGCCGGCCGGTTTCAGGAGCAAGTTCCTATCTTGTCTGCGACGGCGGCATCGAGATCGAAATCGACACAAAGCCGGAATTCCGTCAGCGCGGGCTTGCAACCGCCTGCGGAGCGCAACTCATCCTTGAAAGTCTGAAAAGAGGGCTTTACCCCAGTTGGGACGCATATGATTTGCGTTCGGTTGCGCTGGCGGAAAAGCTCGGGTATCACCTGGATCATCCGTATGTGATCTATGAAAAAACAGAGTCGAACGCGTAGATGTAAAACGGCTCTTTGTCAATAGTTGGGGTAAAGGGAACAGAATAAGATTAGAGGTGGC
>CAYUUB010000326.1:0-2666 GCA_964447725.1 uncultured Oscillospiraceae bacterium | reverse complement strand
TTGCGGGAGTTGTCGATTAGTGCAAGCGAGCCGTTGGCCATGCGCGCTGAAACGGTGGCGGTGTCCACGTCGCCCGCCTCTCCGATGGCGGGATCGATCAGCACCGCGCCCTGGGCGTATACTTCGACCACCTCGCTGCCGGAAAGATAACGGATCATGTCGAGGTCGTGGATCATCATGTCGAGGAACAGTCCGCCGGAGGACCCGACATAGCCTGCCGGAGGCGGCATGGGATCGCGCGAACTGACGCGTATGAACTGCACGTCGCCGATCTTTCCGTCTTCCACGGCCTTCTTGAGCGCGCGGAAATTGTGGTCGAACCGGCGGTTGAAGCCGACCTGATACCGCAGAGGCTTTTTCGCCGACTTCAAAGCGGCCTCGACCTCCGCAATTTTAGAAAGATCATGGTCGATCGGCTTTTCGCAGAACACGTGCTTTCCGGCCTGAATCGCCTCGATTGAGAATTTAGCATGCGTGTCCGTGGAGGAACAGATCAGCACCGCGTCGATCTTTTTATCGTTCAGGATGCGCTGATAATCGCGGTAGATATGCTCGATTCCGAAGCTTTTTGCCAGCGCCTCTGCCTGTTCGCTCATATACGGATCGGCTATGGCGCGGATGTTTGCGTTTTGCACGCCCGTCAGAATGCTGCGCATGTGCACCTGGCCGATTCGTCCCGCGCCGATGATACCGATTTGAATCATATTGCTTTGCTCCCTTTCCGTTAAAATTCTGTTTTTTGTCCGATTGCCTGCGCCTGCCGCACTGCGCCGGCAAGGGCTTCGCCTTCGCACGCGAGCACGTGCTCGCGCGTAGGAACGCAGAGTGTTTCCAGCGCGAACGCTCCGCCGTATCCTGTTTTCAGAATTGCGGCGACGATGCCCGGAAAATCAATGGTCCCTTCCCCGGGCAATCCGCGGTGCGAATCCGCGATATGGACGTTTGTGATTCGCGCTCCCGCCTCTGCGATCGCTTCAGCCATATCGCCGTCCTCGAGATTGGAATGGTACGTATCGTACAGAATGCCGACATGACCGGGATTCCCCAGCGAATCGATGAAGCGCAGCGTTTCGCGCGTCCCATGCAGAAACGTCGTTTCCGCACGATTGATCGGTTCGAGCTGGAGCAAGACGTCGTTTTTTTCCGCCAGCTCCGCAAGCGGCAGCATCGCTTCGCCGAGCAGCCGGAGCGACAGTTCCACCGGCTGGTCCGGTTTTCCGCGCAGCAGGCCGACCGTAACACGCGGTCGGCCGATTTTTTGAGAAAGTGCAATGTGACCGCGTACGATGTCCATCGCGCGCTCGCGAATTTGTTTTTCCGCAGAGGCGAGGAAAAGGCCTTCCAGTCCGAATATTTGCCCCGTGGAAATCGTTGTGATTGCAAGGCCGTTTTTCTCGGCCTCGCGGTTCAGTTCGTCCGTGTCGATCCGATCCGGATACGCCACCGCGATTTCCGCGCCGGTGAAGCCCTTCCGTCCGATGTCCGCAAAAGCGGATTTCCACTCCCGCGCGGCATAGGGGGAGAAAATTGTATCGTACTGGAGCGGCACGGTTTGCGATAAGATGTTCATTTCGTATCCTTTCAAATATGCCGGGGCGCACGCCGGCCTGGAAACTTTGGATCGACTGCGGAACGAAGGGCTGCCGTTAACGGCGGCTCCTCGTTCCGATGTGCCGTGGATCAGTCGATGAAAATGCCCCTGCGCGAAAGCTCGTGGATGCTCTTCCACCCCTCGCTCAGCGGTTCGCGGAGGCAGGCTTCAACCTCTTCTTGCGGACGGAGGCTGAATTTGGCGGGATCCGGGACCTTTCCGGCGGGATACGCCGTGATGATGTCTTCGCACATGCAGGTGAGGTATTCGCAGATTGCCGCGATTGCGCGTTTGACGCGGCGCGGATCGGCCCTCGTCGGCTTCCCGACCACGCCTTCCGGTGTGCCATAGCGCTCGATCCATGCGTTGCCTTCCATCTCCTGCCAGCGGTTCGGCCTGTGGAACGAGTCCACGGAACCGTCGAAGAAGCCTTCCTGCAGGAAACCGAAATTTTTCGGCGTGGCGTCCACGCAAACGTCCATGTCCACCATCTCCGGGAACATCAGCAGCGCTGCGCTTGTTTCGGATTCGTCCGCATGGATGAACGGCGTCGTTACAAAGTCCGGACGCTCGTCGCCCAGGGGATAGAAGAATTCGCGTACGGCGCGGTGCCATTCGACCACGCAGGCAAACGCCGGCAACTGGTAGCGCTTGAAGAACTCCTGAACGGCGCTTTCCAGCATCCAGTCCTGACCGTGGTTGTTGACCAGGATGATCTTGCGGAAGCCGTCGTCCCAGAGGCCCGCCATGACGTCGGTGAGCGTGTTGATGATGGTGGTTTCGGAGATCATAACGGTGCCGGGCATGCCGAGGTGATGGTAAGGGTGCCCGCCGTAGTTGATCGGCGGGAATGCAAGCGACACCGGGTGACCGAGCTTACCTGTTTTACGGCGAACGGCCTCACAGATAAACTGTACCATAAAGGTGTCCAGACCGGAACAGTTGTGTGCACCGTGGTTTTCCGTGCTGCCGACGGGTACGAGCACGATGTCGTTCTTGTGGCGGTTTTCGATCAGCTTCGCGCGCGGGGTGTTCTGGATGTACGTGCCGGCTACGCCCATTTCGAGCGGGGAGC
>CAYUUB010000325.1:0-2691 GCA_964447725.1 uncultured Oscillospiraceae bacterium | reverse complement strand
ATAAGAACAGTGGAGGGGTAACCATGCAAATCTATAACACGATGACGCGTAAGAAGGAAGAACTCGTACCGATCGTACCCGGGCAAATCTCCATGTATGCCTGCGGACCTACGGTATACAATTATTTCCACATTGGCAACGCGCGTCCGTTTATCGTGTTCGATACGCTGCGCCGTTATCTTGAATACCGCGGGTATCAGGTGCGTTTTGTTCAGAATTTTACGGATATCGACGACAAGATGATCCGCCGTGCAAACGAAGAGGGTACGAGCGTGCGGGAACTCGGCGAGCGTTTCATCAGGGAATACTACCGGGATGCGGACGCGCTCGGCGTTGCCCGCGCGACGGCAAACCCGCGCGCGACCGAACATATAAAGGATATCGTCGGGCTCGTGAGCACGTTGGTCGAAAAGGGGCATGCGTATGTCGTGCCCGGCGGGGACGTCTATTTCGCCGTCCGGAGTTTTCCCGGCTACGGCAAGCTTTCCGGGCAGAATATCGACGATCTCGAAAATGGCGCGCGCGTCGACCCCGGCGAGGACAAGCGCGACCCGCTGGATTTCGCGCTCTGGAAAGCGGAAAAGCCCGGCGAGCCGAGCTGGGATTCCCCCTGGGGCAAGGGCAGGCCGGGCTGGCATATCGAGTGCTCGGCGATGAGCATGTCCATCCTTGGGCCGACGTTCGACATTCATGCCGGCGGGCAGGACCTGATCTTTCCGCATCATGAAAATGAGATTGCGCAGAGCGAAGCGGCGACGGGCAAACCGTTTGCGCACTACTGGATGCATAACGGCTATATCAACGTCGACAACCAGAAGATGTCCAAATCCGCGGGAAATTTTTTCACTGTCCGCGATATCTCGAAGGAATTCGATCTTGAGGCGGTGCGCATGTTCATGCTGAGCGTGCACTACCGCAACCCGGTCAACTTTTCGCGGGAACTGATCCAGCAGGCGGAAAGCGGCCTCGAACGGCTGCGCACCGCGCGCGAGCGCATCGAGGACGCGCCGATTGCCGCGGACGGTTCCGACGAGGACGAAGCGTTTCTCGCCGCGCTGGAAGGCTACCGGAAGCGCTTCTGCGACGCGATGGACGACGACCTCAACACGGCGGACGCGCTGGGCGTGCTTTTCGAACTTGCGCGCGCTTCCAATACGTTTGTCAGCCTGCCGCGCGGGCAGGCCGCCGTCGACGCGACGCGCGCGCTGTTCGACGAACTGACCGGCGTGCTGGGGCTGCTTTGCCACACGAAGGACGAGACGTTCCCGAAGGAGGCGCTCGATATGATCGAAGAACGGCAACAGGCGCGAAAAGCGAAGGATTTCAAACGCGCGGACGAACTCCGCGACGCGTTGAAAGATATGGGCTATGCCGTGGAAGACACGGCGAACGGACCGAAGCTGAAAAAGCTCTCATGAACATAAAAGCAACGAAAAAATTGTAAGGAGATATTGAAATGACCGGAACAACTTCCCTCTTCGATCTGCTGCTGCTCGCAATTTCCGTATACGTCCTGTATGCGGGCATTACCGGCAAAGGCAGGTTATATGCCATTGAAAACATCAAGGACGGCAAAGAAAAGGAGTTTAAAACGCTCCTCCGCAAGCTCTACGTCATCCTTGGCGTTTTCATGATCATCAACAGCGGCGCGTCCCTGGTGAAAAGCGCGTTCTATACCTATCAGGAAACCGTTGCGGCAACCGACACGACCGACGCCGTCTATGGATGGGTGCAGACCAAAGACCTTGGAGCATTTTCGTTTTTGACGGTACGGGCGTTTGACATTATTTCCTGGGTTGCGCTCGCGCTTACGCTTGGTTTGATTGTCGTGCTGATCGTCTTTATGCGCAAGTACACGGACAAGTCGAAGGAAGCCGCAAAGAAAAGCGGCGGGTCTTCCAGCGCGGCCAGTCCCCGCAAAGGCGGATGCGTCCTGCCGTCTTCGGCGTTCGAATTCGACGACGACGACAAGACTGCGGGCTCGGACAAATAGGAACGACGCAAATCGGTCGATGAATCATAAAAGAACGGTCCGGAATTTCTCCGGACCGCTTTTTTGCAGGTTTGAATTGCTTACGTTAACTCGAACATGCCCATGTAGAGCTGGTAATATTTGCCCCTTTGGTCAAGCAAATTGTCGTGGTCGCCGCGCTCTATGATCTGACCGTTTTCGAGCACGAGGATCGCGTTGCTGTTGCGGACCGTGGAAAGCCTGTGCGCAATGACGAATACCGTCCTGCCCTTCATGAGGCGGTCCATGCCCTTTTCGATCAGCGCTTCGGTGCGCGTGTCAACGGAACTCGTCGCTTCGTCGAGAATCAGCACCGGCGGATTGGCGACCGCGGCGCGGGCGATGGCGAGCAACTGGCGCTGCCCCTGCGAGAGGTTCGCGCCGTCGGCGGTCAGCACCGTGTCGTAGCCCTGCGGGAGATGGTGGATGAACGAATCCGCGTTGGCCAGCTTCGCCGCTTCAACGATTTCCGCGTCCGTCGCGTCCAGCCGGCCGTAACGGATATTGTCGCGCACGGTGCCGGTGAACAGGTGCGTGTCCTGCAGCACCATGGACAGCGAACGGCGGAGGTCGTCCTTGCGGATTTGCCTGATGTCGATGCCGTCGTAGATGATCGTGCCCTGCTGCACATCGTAGAAGCGGTTGATAAGGTTAGTTATAGTAGTTTTTCCTGCTCCCGT
>CAYUUB010000324.1:0-2702 GCA_964447725.1 uncultured Oscillospiraceae bacterium | reverse complement strand
CCAGGAATAAACATCGGAAAACTCGGCGATATTCAGGCCCTTTTCCTCTTCTTCCTCCGAAACCCGAAGCCCGATGGTCTTTTTGATGACAAAAAAGAGGAGGAGGCCGATCCCGAACGCCCACACGAAGTTTACGGCCACGCCAAAAAGCTGGACGAGGACCTGCTGAAACTTGGAAGCGGTCCGCAGGTTTTCGGGAGCAGCAAAGAGGACGCACAGAACGGCGCCGCACGCGCCGCCGAATGCATGGATCGGCACCGCATTGACGGCGTCGTCGATCTTGAGCTTTAAAAGAAGCCGGCTGCCCATCGTCACAATTGCCCCTGTGATGAGCCCTACGAAGACGGACTGGAACGGGGTCAGGATATCGGAGCCCGCCGTGATGGCCACAAGTCCGCCGAGCGCACCGTTGAAGATGGCCTCCATGTAGCTCTGCCCCTTCGCAAACAGGTACGTGGCAACAAGTGCGCCAACCACGCCGGCCGACGCCGCAATATTGGTGTTCAGCAGGATCAGCCCGATTTTGTCGTCGAATTCCAGAAGGCTGCCTCCGTTGAAGCCGAACCAGCTGAACCACAGGATGAACGTCCCGAGCGTCGCAAAGGGGATGTTGGACCTGCCGAGCCTCCGGGGCCTGCCGTCGCGGTCGAACCGGTCCTTCCTCGGCCCGACGACGATGATCCCGGCGAGTGCGATCCAGCCCGCCGTCGCGTGGACGACGGTAGCTCCCGCAAAATCCATATAACCGAGCTTCGAAAGGAACGTGTCCTGGTCGAGATAAACCCCGCCCCAGACCCAGTGTCCAAAGATCGGGTAGACGACCGCGCCGACGACGATCGCGGCAATCACGAGCGCACGGAGTTTCGTTCGCTCCGACATGCTTCCGGAAAAAATCGTGACCGACGTCGCGGCGAACATCAGCTCGTAAAAGATGAAGATATAGTCGTAATTGTTTTCCAGGTCGAAAAGCATGATGTGGTTCGTGCCGATCAGTCCGCACCAGCTCAGCCCATACATGAACGCGAATCCGATGAAATAGAAGGACAGTGACGCGACGACAAACGAGATGATGTTCTCCATCGCGACGCTGACTACATTCTTCGACTGCACGAACCCGACTTCATAGCATACGAAGCCTGCCTGCATAAAGAAGACGAAACAGGCGCAGACCAGGATCCAGATATGATCGATATCCAATACTTTTCACCGGCTTTCCACAGTCCATTATAAGGCAAGGGACCCGGATAAAAAAGTTATGTTTTTTTGATTGTCGTTGCGAGCCCATCGTTGCGAAAATTGTTCTGCACGCCGGTTCATGTCACTCCATCGGCAGCGCATAGAGCGCGTCGGCGGTCATGCCGAAGGTTTCCTGAATCGTATCGTTGAAGATGGGCATGGCAAAACGTTAAAGAGTATCCTCATTTCCTGCGGGGCGAGACTGGCGCCGTTCGATATTCAGCAGGTACGTGATATGATGGCTTACGACGACATGGCGCTGGACAAAATCGGCGATCGAAAAACGGCCCTGTTCTGCATCGTGTCCGATGCGGATACGACGTTCAACTTCATTCCGGCCATGCTGTATTCGCAGATGTTCAATACGCTGTGCGACAAGGCGCTGACCTGCGGCGGGCAGTTGCCGGTGCATGTGACTTGCCTGTTCGACGAGTTTGCAAACCAGAAGATACCAAATTTCGAACACTTGATTTCGGTCATCCGCAGCAGAAACATCTCCGCGCACATCATCGTGCAGACGCGAAGTCAGCTGCGCGCTATTTACAAGGATCACGCGGAAACGATCATCGGCTGTTGCTCCTCTATCCTCTTTCTCGGCGGCAAGGAGCCGAGCACGCTCAAGAGCGTTTCGGAATCTCTTGGCCGCGAAACCATCGACACCTACAGCGAGAGCGACACGCGAGGCAATCAGCGAAGCCACGGGTTGAACTATCAGAAACTCGGCAAGCCGCTCATGACACCCGACGAACTGGCTATCATGCCTGGCAGCCGATGCATTCTGCAATTGCAGAGTGTGCACCCATTCTATTCGAGGAAGTACGACATTACCAAGTATCCAATGTATCCGCTGTTGGCGGATGCAGATATGGGAAACGCGTTTGACGTTGGGAAGTACTTGCATAGATGGCTACGGACAAAGGCAAGTGGACATAACGATACGATTCCAATATGATCAGGTTTGAGATTACTATTTAAAAAAGGCAGAGCGGATCAAGCACGCAAATCCAGTTGATGATATTCTGTCGGTAAAAGGAGGTGCCGATCATGCACGCATGGGAAGCCATACAAAAAACATTGGATTACATTGAAGCAAATATAGGGGAGGAGATTGATATTGAGCAGCTTGCGAAAGAATCATCATTATCCGTCTTTTATTATCAACGCTTATTCTCGCGTCTTGTGAAAAAGCCCGTTCGGGAATACATAAAACTGCGGCGGCTCGCCCGCGCCTGCGAGTGTCTTGCTGATAAACAACGCCGCATTCTGGATATTGCGCTGGACTGCGGATTTGGAAGTCGGAGTCCAACGCTCTATCCAGCTGAGCTACAGGCACACGTTGCTAATTAATTCAGTTTTCAGGTGCCCCAGCACTCGAACTGCCGTGATAGTCGGAGTGCCACTTGATCCAGGCAATTAGCGTTTGATATGGTGTCTTACAGAAACTGAAAATCCCCTGTGTTTGGGCT
>CAYUUB010000323.1:0-2716 GCA_964447725.1 uncultured Oscillospiraceae bacterium | reverse complement strand
ACCTCTATCAGTGCGATTTGAGCTGCGGCATCGGGCATTTCCGTACGCGCGTGGAAACCGGCGTGGAGATCATGCACGCGCTGACCGGCAACATCTCCGGTTACGCCCTGCCGAAATACGTCATCGACGCGCCGGGCGGCGGCGGGAAAATCCCCGTCGGGTACGAATACGTGATTTCGAAGGACGACAGGGAAGTCGTTCTGGAAAACTACGAAGGGAAGCGTTACCGCTACCCCCAGCCCGGCGCCTGACTACGCCTGCCGTCAAAAAGCAACTTTTACAAAAACAAAAGAACGGTCTTTCGCCGTTCTTTTTTATGCTCTGCTTCGGTTTGCTTTTCTTGGAGGCGCCGCCTCCAAACCTCCGTTTAAGGGCAAAGCCCTTAAAAATCTCACATCATTTTGAGCTGTCGTTCGGCTTGTCGCTTTTGCGGACACGGTTCTTTTTGTCCTGCGCGTCGAGCGAAACGCCGAGCGCCAGCCCGATCCCGAGGCCGATCGACATGCCGATCGCGCTGTTGTCGAACACCGTCATGCCGAGCGACAGCCCGATGCTTAAACCCAGGCACATGTAGATCGCCATCCAGGACGAGGCCGGTTTCTCCAGCTCCCAAAGCGCCCGCCCGTCCTCCGCCCCGGCGGTTTTCTTGAATTTCAGTTTTTCGAGCACCCGCACGGACGCAGCGTCGCCGTCGTCGGCAGCCACGCGGACAAAGTACACGCCTTCCTTCGAAAACGCCCATTCGCAGAGCGCCCTGACCGCCTCCTCCGTATCGTCCTGGTTTCGGCATGCGTCCGCTTCCAGCATACCGCAGCCAATCTCGGCAGTCTTGTCGTCCGGCGCGCCCAGAAAGCCGAGATACCCGGCAGTTTCGCCGCCGTCCTTTCGCTCCATGCGCCAGGCGGTATACCAAACCTCCTGCCCGGGATGATTCAGCACGCCGTCGCGCATTTTGGCATACGCGTTTTTCAGGCGCGCGTCCGTTTCGTTTCCGATCAGCCGCGTCAGTTCGTCCGCGCTCATCGGAATGAGCTTCATCCGCTTCGTCGGCACGGGCCGCTGGTTAAACGTCCATTTGTTCTTTGCCATTTTGCCGTCCCCCGTCTTCTTTTATTCCTTTGCCCGCAAGGTACGCGCGCAATTGCCGGTCGTTTCCTATCACGACGGACTTGTCCGCATATCGTCCGATCGTGTCGAGGTACCCGCGCACGCGCGCGCGCGTCCGCCCCTTGTACAAAACCCACAGGAAAAATTCCCAGTCCATCTTTTCGATGCAGCCGCTGGCCATGCTCTCGCGCGATTTTCCGCGGTTTTTCACGTGCCGCCCCAGCGCGCGGTATACGCAAACGAACCGATTGTAGCGCAGCCAGACGATCTCGTCCGCGTCGCGCAGCCGTTCCTCGCGCAAAAGCCCGCGGTAGTTGCCGTCGATCACCCAGTCCGGCTTTTCAAGCGTCCGCCGGACGATTGCGCGCGCTTCGTCGCGGTCGCGCTCCTTCCAGTCCGGCAAAAAATTGGCCGTGTCGAGATAGAGCGGCTCGCAGCCGATGTGCAGGGCAAGCCGTTTTGCCAACGTTGATTTTCCGGAGCCGCTGTAGCCGATGATCGCAATCTTCACGCTTCCCCTCCGCTTCGACGGTTCGTTAAAAATGTTTTGCGGGAAAGCGCCCGCCTTTTTGCGGGCGGGCGCATATATCTGAATCAAACCAAAGGGATTGTCAAGGGCCGCAGCCCTTAACCCTTACATTCCGGCTGCATCGGTTCAACCGATGCAACGGATCGCCCTGCCAAGGGCGGCTTCCCTGTGCGTTTTGCCGCCCGCGAGTCCGAAGGACGAGAGGCAAAACGTGGTTACCCCGATAAAAAACAAGTTTTTTATCGGAATGTTTTTATTCGAGAAAATCCTTCAGCCGCTTGCTCCGGCTCGGATGGCGGAGCTTTCGAAGCGCCTTGGCCTCGATCTGGCGGATGCGCTCCCTCGTTACGTTGAACTCCCTGCCGACCTCTTCGAGCGTGCGCGCCTTGCCGTCGTCGAGGCCGTAGCGCAGCCGCAGCACCTTGGCCTCCCTCGGCGTAAGCGAATCCAGCACGTCCATGAGCTGTTCCTTGAGCAGCGTGACGGCGACCGCTTCCGCAGGCGCGGGCGCGTCGTCGTCCGGGATGAAGTCGCCGAGGTGGGAATCGTCTTCCTCGCCGATCGGCGTTTCCAGCGAAACCGGTTCCTGCGCGATCTTGATGATCTCGCGCACCTTCTCTTCCGAAATGCCCATCTCTTTTGCGATTTCCTCCGGCCGCGGGTCGCGCCCGTACTCCTGCACGAGCTGCCGGTTGACGCGGATGAGCTTGTTGATGGTTTCCACCATGTGCACCGGGATGCGGATGGTGCGCGCCTGGTCCGCGATTGCGCGCGTGATCGCCTGCCGGATCCACCATGTCGCGTAGGTCGAGAACTTGTAACCCTTGGTGTAGTCGAACTTTTCGACCGCCTTGATGAGGCCGAGGTTGCCTTCCTGGATCAGGTCCAGAAACAGCATGCCGCGCCCGACGTAACGCTTTGCGATCGAAACGACAAGCCGCAGGTTCGCCTCGGCGAGCTCGTGCTTCGCGTCCGGGTCGCCCGCCGCCATGCGCTGCGCGATTTCGACCTCCTGCTCGGCCGTTAAAAGCGGGACCTTGCCGATCTCCTTGAGGTACATGCGCACCGGGTCGTCGATGT
>CAYUUB010000322.1:0-2733 GCA_964447725.1 uncultured Oscillospiraceae bacterium | reverse complement strand
ATTCTACGCAGCTTTTTCTCAACATCGGATCCGCTGATTTCAACGGAGCGGTCGGGGATCTGGCCGCAGCCTACTACGACGACCTCCTTTCTGTACTGAAAGAGCGGAACATCAGTTGGCTGAGCGGCGATTTTTACGACATTGCCTCGGACCTCGGTTCCACTTATGCCGGTGACGAGCTGGTGGAATATGATAATTATGCCGGATTGGACGTTAAAATGCTGGAAGTGTTTCAGAAGTACCAGTAACGCGATGATTCGCGCGGTTTTGCAAGGCGTCACGTCAACTGTTCGAAAGCGAACGGCTGTAATGAAATTCGGCGCGGACCGAAAGTCAAAATACTCACACTGGCAAAAATAGCAAGGAGCTCCAAACGGAACTCCTTGTTATTTGGTGCGAGTAAGGTTCGATCGTTATTTTCTCCATGCCGACCGTGAAAAGACAATCAGAATCGGGTAGATTTCAAGGCGGCCAAGGAGCATATTTACAGACAGCAGCATTTTGGAAAACGCGGAATATGCCGAATAATTGCCCGTGGGCCCCACGAGGCCGATTCCGGGACCGATGTTGTTGAAACAGGCGATTTCCGCGGCGAGATTCGTTGTAAAATCGAATCCGTCGAGCGAGAGCAGCAGCGTTGAAACGCATATGATCAGGATATAGCTGATAAAATAAACGCGTGTGGAATCCAGCGTTTCGTTTTCGACAATCGCTCCGTCCAATCGCACGACGCGCACGGCGCGGGGCGAGATGACGTGGCGGATCTCCTGATAGAAAGATTTTACTAAAAGGATCAGCCGTGAAATCTTTAGCCCGCCGCCGGTGCTGCCGGCACATGCGCCTATGAGCATGAGCATCACCAAAAGATGCTGTGAAAACGCCGGCCAGCGCTGCGCGAAATCGGCGGTGGCGTAACCTGTCGTAGTCAGAATGGACGAAACCTGGAAAAACGCGTGCCGCAGTGAAACGCCGAAGTTCTGATAAAGAGAGAAAACGTTGATCGTTATCGCGGCGGTCGAAAGCACGACGATCGTCACATACCATTGCAACTCCTCACTTTTCAGCGCTTCTTTGGCGTGCCGGATCAACAGGCAATAGTATATGTTGAAATTCACGCCGAAGAGCAGCATGAAGATACCGAGGACGATTTCGATATAAGCGCTGTCGTAAGAGGCGATGCCCGCGTTTTTGACGGAGAAACCGCCCGTGCCCGCCGCGCCGAACGCATGGCAGACGGAATCGAACAAAGACATCCCACCCAGCCGCAAAAGGACGATCAGGATCACCGTAAGGACGGAATATACGCCGTAGAGTATTTTCGCCGTCGCCCGGACACGCGGCACCAGCTTGCCTACGACCGGACCCGGGACCTCCGCACGGAGCAGATGCAACGACCGGTTGCCGGCAAGCGGCGCGATCGCCAGGACGAACACGAGCACGCCCATGCCGCCGACCCAGTGCGAAAAGCTGCGCCAGAACAGAATGCATTTTGGCAGAGATTCCACGTCCGACAGGATAGAAGCCCCCGTGGTCGTAAAGCCGGACGTAATTTCAAAGATGCAGTCCCAGATCGTCTGGAAGGATCCGCTGAAATAAAACGGAAGCGCGCCGAAAATCGACAGCGCAGCCCACGAAGCCGCGACGATAAAGCAGCCGTCCCGCGCAAAAATCGCCGTGTTCCGCGGGCGCCGGATTACCAAAGCCGCCCCGAGAAGCAGCAACAGCAGCATCGGAAGCAGGAAATACCGATAGGACTCTTCGCGATAGACGATCCCAATCAGCAGGGAAGGCATCATCAGCATGGCCTCGGCAATCAGTACCCAGCCGAGGATGTAGGCGATCATTCTCCTGTTCATACGTTCCCCTGAAGAATGTCCGCGAGCCGGATCAGCCGCTGTCCTGCGGTGACGACCAGCACGCTGTCGTCCTGCTGAATCACGTCGTCGCCGTTCGGAATAATTGTCTTTCCTTGGCGGACGATGCAGGCGATCAGGATATTCGGCCGGATCGGCAGCGTCTTTAACGGCATGTCGCAGTAAGCGGCGGATGCCGCGCGGAATTCCATTACTTCAACCCGACCGCCTACGATCTGGTAAAGCGCGAGGATGTCTTCGCGGTCGCGGCCGGCGGAGAGTGCGCGCGCGAAGCGAAGGATCTGACTTGTCGTAATCCGTTTGGGCGAGATGATGCTTTCGAGTCCGCCGTCGTGAATCAGAGAGACGAGGTTGTCGTTGTTGACCTTCGCAATGACCTTCGGCACACGGAGGTGATGCGCATAAATGGAGGACAGGATATTGCCTTCGTCCAGCCCCGTCAGCGCGACGAACGCATCCTGCCGGTTTAATCCTTCTTCCATCAGCAGTTCGTGATTGGAAGCGTCCCCCTGCAGTACGTTCGCTTTCGGCAGTAGCGACGCGAGCTCGACGGCGCGCGCGGCGTCCTTTTCAATGATTTTCACATGGATTTTGTCTTTGGCAAGCTGTGTGGCAAGATAATAAGAAATGCGGCCGCCGCCGATGATCAGAACGTTCTGCACGCGCTCCGTCAAGAGGCCCAGCTTTCGAAAAGCGGCCACGATCTGTTCTGGTGCGCCGGTAAAATAGAGTGTATCGTCGGCCGCAATCCGGTAGTTGCCGGAAGGTATCACGACGTTGTCCCCGTGTTCAACCACACAGATGAGCACTTTGATACCGGTCTTGTGCGGAAGATCGGAAAGGATGGTTCCGCACAGCC
>CAYUUB010000321.1:0-2739 GCA_964447725.1 uncultured Oscillospiraceae bacterium | reverse complement strand
AATATAGCTATTATGTCGAGGCTAGATATAAAGCGCCTTGTTGAAGAGGCCAAGCCGGAGGAATCCGACAAATAAGCTCATACAGACATTGTTCATAGCACCCCCGAGCGCCCACGCGGCGCTCTTTTTTTGCGCCCAAAACGCGCAAAAAGATACCCGCAAAAAAACAGGCGCGTGTTTGTGCCCATGGTTTGGCTGTGCAAAAAGCCGCAAACGGGTCGCGTAAATAAAAAAAAGTTTTCCGCACGGTTGCGGCGAAAACGGGCGATTTGCGCGCGCCGGAATTATAAGAAACGCGATTATAAGAGTAGAATCGGCCAATTCGGGGATACCATATCTGTGGCGGCGGGAAGACGAAAAAAAACGCCCGCCGCCGTCGCAAAACGAAAGGAGCACGAGCGATGGAAACGACCAAAATAAACACCCGCAAACGCAAAATTGAAGCGTATTTTGCCGCCTGCGACGCGACGAGCGAGCGGACCAACCCGAAGACCGGAACCGTGGCGGAACGCCCCACGCCGTATACGCTGGCAGGCCTGAGCGAGCACCTCGGGATCCCGCAGTCCGAGATCCTTGCAAAGGCGAAAGCGGGTGGTGAACGCGACGCGAAGCTTTACGCGGACGCGCTGCGCCGCATCGGCCGGTACATCGTTGAACGCGCGCTGCTGGGCGAACTCCAGTACAGCGTTGCGGCGAAGCTGCTGGACGAACTCGACATCGGCGAAAAACTGCCGCCGAACGAGGAGGAACGGCAAATCGTGATCGTGATGGAAGACAAGGAAGGCTGGAGCGAGTGACATGGAATTACCACAAAAATTTATTTTGAGGGGATATCCAAATCCACGTCAACAGGAGTTTTTTCGATCAAAGGCCCGGCACACCGCATACGGCGGCGCGCGCGGCGGCGGCAAAAGCTGGGCCATGCGGCGAAAACTCGTGATGCTCGCGCTGCGCTACCCGAACCTTTCGCTCCTGCTGCTCCGGCGAACGCTGCCGGAGCTGAACGAGAACCACGTGCGGCCGCTGCTTACGGAATTATCAGGGCTTGTCGAATACAGCCAAACGCAACGCGTATTTACGTTTCCGAACGGCAGCCGCATCAAGCTCGGTTACTGCGACCACGAAAAGGACGTCTACCAGTATCAGGGCCAGGAATACGACGTTGTCGGCCTTGAAGAGGCGACGCGATTCACCGAAAGCCAGATGCAGTTCATAACGACCTGCAACCGCACGGTGCGGCGCGACTTTTCGCCGCGGATGTACTACACGTGCAACCCCGGCGGGGTCGGGCACGCGTGGGTCAAGCGTCTCTTTATCGACCGGCGGTACCGCGCGAGCGAACGGCCCGGCGATTACGTCTTCATTCCGGCGCGCGTGACGGACAACCCGTACCTGATGCGCGATCCGTCCTACCTGACAACGCTTCAAAACCTGCCGGAGCCGCTTCGGCGCGCCCACCTCGAAGGGGACTGGGACGTGCTGGCGGGGCAGTTCTTCGGCGAGTTTTCGAGGCGGCGGCACGTAGTGACCCCGTTTGCGGTCCCGAAATCGTGGCGGAGGTTCCGCGCGATGGACTGGGGTTACAACGACCCGTGCTGCGTGCTGTGGTTCGCCGTTTCGCCGGGAAACCGCGTTTACGTTTACCGCGAGTATTACGAACGGCGCGTGCTCTCGAGCGAGACGGCGAAACGGGTCCGCGCGCTCACCGGCGACGAACGGATCGCCTACACGGCGGCGTCGCCGGACGCCTGGCAGTGCCGCGGCATGAACGCGAGCAAAGACCTAAGCGGCATGAGCATCGCCGAGGTGTTCGCCCACGGGGGCGTTCCGCTGATACGCGCGGACAACACGCGCATTCCCGGCTGGCAGCGCGTGCGCGAATACCTTGCAAGCGCGGACGACGGAGAACCTTGTTTGCAGATTTTCGAAAGCTGCACGAACCTGATACGGACGCTGCCGATGCTGACGTTTGACGAGAACCATGCCGAAGACGTTGCCGGCAACTGCGAGGACCATGCGCCGGAGGCGCTGCGCTACGGGCTGATGTCGAGGCCCGTCGGCGCACGTAGTCGGCAAAAGCCGAAGGCGCGCGTTTACGACCCGTTTTCGACCGAAAAGCCGCTTGCGGACGGCTTTACGGCGCTGTGAATAAGACGGGGCGATTCCACAGGAGGAATACCATGAAGGACAACAGAAAAAAGGACCAAACGGAGGAAAAGCGGCGGCTCTGCGAGCGGGCCTACGGGCTGTTTTCCGAATTCCGCAGCGCGTACGCCGCGGAGTGGCGGCGGCTCGAAAACTGCGAGCGGATGTACCGCGGCGACCACTGGCACGACGTGCCGCTCGCCGACCGGAACGAACCGCGGCCGGTCACGCCGGTAATCCAGAGCACGATCGAAAACATGAAGGCCGAGCTGCTGGACCGCGTGCCGGAGGCCGTGATCGCGCCGGAAAGCCCGGCGGACACGGACGTGGCGAGCGTGATCGAGGCGATCGTCAGGCAAAACCACGACGCGGACGGCTACGCCAAGGAATACCGCAAGCTCGTCCACGACCTGCTGGTCGGCGGCTACTGCGTCCAGGAGGTCGGCTACGACAACGCGCTGAATTCCGGGCTCGGCGGCGCGTTCATCCGGCACGTGGACGCGCGGAGCATCCTCTTCGACCCGCTGGCGTCGGACGTGCAGGAGAGCCGCGGCGTGTTCAAGATTTCGCTGAAAACGCGGGACTACGTCCACG
>CAYUUB010000320.1:0-2751 GCA_964447725.1 uncultured Oscillospiraceae bacterium | reverse complement strand
GTTCACATGAAAAACGATTTGGTGAGCCCGCAGCACAATGGCGGTCAAACCGCATACGGAAATTTACCACAGTCTCTTTGCGTGCTATAATGTGCAGTGTAATTTATGTCTATAGCTAATTGAGACGGGAGGGGTTGATGTGAGGGTCGCCGAACGATTCGAAGCATTCTATGACCGCGAATTAACGAAAAACATCAGCCTGCCATTACGAATCAAATCCCGATATTCCTTGGATGCCTGTCTTGCATCCTCTGAAACGAAAGAAATCTATCTGCTGACGTCATGCGAATCAAAAGAGAAAGCCATCCTCAGGCGGCTTCCGAAAGACGGATGCGAAATCAATCATACTGAATATGATCTGCTGTGCAGCCTCGACCATCCCAATATCCCCAAAGCCATAGAATTTTTTGAAGAAGGGAACTTTTCCTACTTCATTCGCTCCTATATGCCGGGCGATTCCCTTCATCAATGGATCGCAGGACGCGGAGTGGCGTCGGAGCGCGAGGCCGTGAACATCACCGTTCAATTATGCGATATCCTCGCCTATCTTCATGCACAGCATCCGGCGGTGATCCATCGTGATATCAAACCGCAGAATGTCATACTCGACCCGAGCGGGACCGTATATCTGATTGATTTTGGTATTGCCCGCAAATTCGATCCTGCCGCAGTGAAAGATACCGTGTTCATGGGAACATCGGCGACCGCTCCGCCGGAGCAATATGGATATGGACAGACCGACGCGCGTTCCGATCTTTATTCGCTGGGGATACTGCTCATCTTTCTGTGTACGGGACGATATGAAAGAACAGCGCTGACCGACATGCCGTCAAGCCTCCGCAAAATTGCGGAAACCTGCACCCAGTTTGCGCCCAAGGACCGGTATGCTTCGGCGCTTCGGATCAAGCGGGCGCTCCTTGCACGCAAACGGGTCTGGCCAAAAAGGATTGCTGCCGGCACCGCTGTTTTATGCGCAATTTTCGGAGCTTTTTGGATTGGCCGCGCCACTGCGGGCGACCGATCATATCCGGATTCGTCCGCACAGGCGGAATCATCGCCAGTCACAGCGCAAGAAGCCGCGGCAGCCTCCGTTTCGGAGGACGGTACGGTTCGCTTTGCGTCCGGTGTAATCGAAGGATTGGTACGGGAGAAACTGGGCAAAACGTCGGAGGAAACGGTTACGGCAAGCGAGCTGGCGACGATTACGGAATTGAGCGTGGTCGGCGTTCCTTCCGAAAATGCTTCAATGCCCGTTGATTTTGTCGGCGACCAGGTCTATCTGGGCGGAGAACCGATTACACGCGGCGAAATCCAAACGCTGACCGATTTGTCGCTGATGAAAGGGCTTGAGACACTCGTACTCGTCTATCAGCAGATCGACGACCTTTCTCCGATCGAAGAGCTTCATCTGACTTCCCTTACGATTATCGGAAACTACGTGAGCGATTTAACGCCGCTTGCCAATATGGAAACGCTGCGGAACCTGGACGTCAGCTACAATCCCGTCGAGGACCTGTCGCCTTTGGAATCTCTCCAGCGGCTGGAAACATTGCATATCGAACAATGCAACGTGACGGATCTTTCGGCGCTTGAGAGTCTCACCAGCCTGACGACCGTCAACGCCGCCTATATCCCATGCTCCGATTATTCCCCCCTGCTTACTTTGCCGCTGCTCCGCTCTGTCGAAATCACCGGAAGCAGCGCGCTGGATGTTGCCGAGGTTTCCGGCAATCAGAACATCGAAGAACTCATCGCGATCAACTGCGGGCTCACCAGCTTGGAGAACCTTCAGTTCATGCCCAGTCTCGAGCGGCTGGAGTTGAGCGAAAATCAAATCTCGGATTTGTCGGGTATCGAACGGTATCAAAACCTGAACAACCTGATCCTGCAGAATAATCCGGTCGATGATCTGTCGCCGCTGATTGCGCTTCCCGCTCTGGAGGGACTCAATTTGCAGGGCGTGGACGCGGATTTATCGCCGCTTTTGAGCATAGCTTCTCTTGAAAAGCTGGTTTGTTCGTCCGCTGTGCAGTCCCGCATCGACCGAATCAAAGAAGATGCGGCGTTTGAGATAGAAATTGCCGACTGATCACAATCGCAAGGGAGAGACCGCAATGGAACAAGAGGATAAGACCCCCCGGGGAAAGGAAACGTCCCGCAAATCCGGCGACGATCCGGCTTTTTCTACCGAGGCGATGCTGAGCAAACTCAAGGAAGCGCATGAAATCGACAGCTTCCTTGAGGAAAACAGGGACGCATTTTACAGCAGCACCATCCGCGACTATTTTGAAATGCTGTTTGAAAAATACGGCATCAGCAAGAAAGACGCCATTGAACGTTCCAATATCGAACGGGGATATGCGTATCAAATCCTGCGCGGCGAAAAGTGCGCCGGACGGGACAAATACCTTCGCCTTGCGGTCGGTATCGGACTGACATTGGACGATACGCAGCGGCTTCTGACCATCACGCAAAACGGGATTCTTTATTCCAAAGTGCTGCGTGACGCGATCCTTATCTTTGGCATCAATAACCATTTTGATATCATAAAACTCGAATCGCTTCTGGAAGAAAAGCACGCAGACCCGTTGGAATAATCATAAGTCGCCTGTACCCAGCACCTTGAACAGCACCCCAAAAAACGGACAAAACATCGATTTTTTCTCATTCAGTCTGGACTGCTGTTTGGCGGACATGGGAGTGTGCTAAAATATCGGACAGCATGGTAAGAGATTATAATAGGGATTAGGA
>CAYUUB010000319.1:0-2763 GCA_964447725.1 uncultured Oscillospiraceae bacterium | reverse complement strand
AAGCCATTCGCCGTCCTGCTTGCCGAAGTCGAGATACAGCATGCAGCTCACCGCGTCCACGCGGAGCCCGTCGAAATGGAATTCGCGCAGCCAGTACATGGCGCTGGAAAGCAAAAACGATTGCACCTGCGTCTGCTCGAAGTTGAACAGCAACGTGCCCCACTGCGGCATTTCGCTGCGCCGGGGATCGGGATGCTCGAACAGCGGCGTCCCGTCAAAGAGCCGAAGCCCGTGCGCGTCCCGCGTGAAATGTGCGGGGACCCAGTCCATGATGACGCCGATCCCCATTTCATGCGCGCGGTTGACCAGATACATAAGGTCTTCCGGCTCCCCGTAGCGCGTGGTTGCGGCATAATATCCGGTTACCTGATATCCCCAGCTCGGATCGTACGGATAGGTCATCAGCGGCATCATTTCAATATGCGTATAACCCATATCCAGAACATAGTCGATCAGTTCGTCCGCCAGCTCGCGATATCCAAGTCCCTGTTTCCAACTGCCCAGATGCACTTCGTAAATGCTCATGGGACGGTCATATGTTTCAAACGCGCCGGTATGACTTTTTTCGTATTCCTCGTCGCCCCACTCGAAATTGGGCATATCGCCCACGACGGACGCGGTCCCGTCCGCCTCACACCGGAAAGCAAACGGGTCGGCCTTCAGTACGACGTCGCCCGTGTAGGTGCCGATGGCGTATTTGTACAGGTCGCCTTCGTTGGCCACGCCGATGCGAAGCTCCCAGACGCCCGTCGTTCCGGCGCGTTCCATTCTGTCCGCGTCGGCATTCCAGAAGTTGAAATCCCCGACCACGCTGACGAACTCTGCATTCGGAGCCCATACCGCAAACCGGTATACCCGCTCTCCATACTCGCCGACTTCTTCGTGACACCCGAGCTCGCGATAAGCGGCCGTCGAGACGCCCCGGTTAAAATAATAGAGTGCCGTTTCATCCATGTATCTGCTCATCCATGCAACCCCCGCGTGTAACGCTACAATAGTATAATACCATTTTTATGCAATAAAGGAAACTGCTATCTGCGAGATTCGCTGTTTCCGGCCGCTGCCGGTCCTTCTATAACGCTTGCCGCTATTGTTACTATTATAGACGGTTTATCCGTCCGGTATTGTCAAATGCCCGTCAAACCCGGATAAATTTTTCTCGCCGCGTTTCCGGCACTTTGGTGTAAAGTTCTTAAAAACCGCCCGTTTTCGGCGAAATGTGTTATAATACACGCATTATCGTGTGGGCCCGAAGCAAACGCGCAGTCCGCCCGCGCGGGAGGGCTAACGTGGAAAACCTGCTTCTTTCATTCAACGTCGTCGCGCCGCTGATCCTGTACATGGGCGTCGGCGCGCTTTTAAGAAAATCCGGCATTGTGGATGTCCATGCGTTTCGCGGCGCCAACAACATCGTCTTTTACACCGCGCTGCCGCTGCTTTGCTTTCGCGCAATCGCCGCGAGCGACCTTTCCGCCGTCGTCGAATCGCCGTTCCTCCTGTATTCGATCATCGGCATCCTGCTTTTGTATACGCTCGCAAGCATCATCGTACCCCGCGTATGCAAGGTCAATCAGCGGCGCAGCGTGCTCATTATGGGCGCTTTCCGTTCAAACGATGCAATTTTCGGGCTGGGCGTGGCCACCGCGCTGCTCGGTGAAGACCATATGGCGCTTATGGCGCTGGCCATCGCGCTGAGCGTCCCGCTGTTCAACGTGCTTTCCGTCATCTCCGTGGAGCATTACCAGGGCGGGGCGACGAACTTCTGGCGCCTGCTGTTCCGCATCCTGACCAACCCCGTGCTCCTGGGCTGCCTGGCCGGATTCATCGCAAGCTGGGTCCATCTGGAGCTTCCGGAAGTGCTTGCAACGCCGGTCAAGGGCATCGCTTCGCTGACGACGCCGCTGGCGTTTATCGCCCTCGGCGGGACCATGACCTTTGACGCGCTGAAAAAAAACCGCGTCGCCGTCACAGTCGTCTCCCTTTTGCGGCTGCTGCTGATTCCCATCGTCGCGCTGACCGTCTTCCTTCTGCTCGGGTTCCGCGGCGAACCGATCGTCGTCGCGCTCATCATCTTCGGCGCGCCCGTTGCAATGGCGACGTACACGATGTCCGCCGGAATGGGCGCGGACGACGAGCTGGCCGGCTCGCTCGTTGCAGTGACCAGCATCCTCTCGATCGTAACCATGTTTTTCTTTATCTTCGTCCTCAAGCAGTTGGCCTTTATTTAAAACCGGCTGCATAAAAATAACAAATCCGCACGGAGAAAGCCAATGACCCAAAAGCTCTATGACAACGACAGCCATCAAACCGAAACCGCAGCCGTGGTGCGCGCATGCACGCCGGTGAAAGGCGGCTTCGAAGTTCTGCTGGACCGCACGGTGCTGTTCCCGGAGGGCGGCGGCCAGCCGTCCGACGCCGGGACGATCGGCAACGCCAGCGTAATCCACTGCCGCGAGGACGGCGGCGAAGTTTACCACCTCGTCGACCGCGCGCTCGATGCGGGCAGCGAAGTCGCCGTTGCGCTCGACTGGCCGCGCCGGTTCGACTTCATGCAGCAGCACACGGGCGAGCATTTGCTTTCCTTTGCGTTTTACAAGCTGTTTTCCGCTGCAAACGTGGGGTTCCATCTCGCGCTGGATTATACGACCATCGACTTCGACAAGCCGCTCGACCACGCGCAGATCCTCGAAGCTGAAACGCTGGCAAACACATATGTCTGGCGGAATCTGCCCGTCACCGCAGCCTTTTACGAAACCGAGGAGG
>CAYUUB010000318.1:0-2799 GCA_964447725.1 uncultured Oscillospiraceae bacterium | reverse complement strand
TCGAAGAGATTTTCGACGTTGAGGTTGCAAGCGTGCATACGATCAATTCCGACGGGAAAGTTCGCCGCCAGGGCGCATCCGTCGGCCGCACGCCGTCGAGCAAAAAGGCCTATGTGAAGCTGAAAGAAGACTCCAAGGGTATCGAGTTCTTCGACAGCATCTCGCAGTAAGGAGGACGAACCATGGGAATCCGCAAGATCAACCCGACGACGCCGGGACAACGCTTTATGACGGTTTCCTCGTTTGAGGAGATCACCAAGAAGACGCCCGAGCGCTCGCTCGTAGAAGATAAGAGAAAGAAAGCCGGCCGCAACAACAGCGGCAAGATCACCGTCCGTCATCAGGGCGGCGGCGCGCGCCAGAAATACCGCATCATCGACTTCAAGCGTAACAAGGACAACGTTCCGGCGAAGGTCTTCTCCATCGAGTACGACCCGAACCGCTCGGCGAACATCGCGCTTTTGCACTATGCCGACGGCGAAAAGCGTTACATCATCGCTCCGCTCGGACTGACGGTCGGCGAGACGGTCGTCTCCGGCGAAGGCGCCGACATCAAGGTCGGCAACGCGCTTCCGATCGCCAATATCCCGGTGGGCACGATGATCCATTGCATCGAGCTCAAACCCGGAAAGGGCGCCCAGCTCGTCCGCTCCGCGGGCAACGCCGCGCAGCTGATGGCAAAGGAAGGCGCCTATACGCAGGTGCGTTTGCCCAGCGGCGAAGTCCGCCTGATCCCGATGAACGCGAAAGCCACCATCGGCCAGGTCGGCAACATCGACCACAGCAACATTCAGCTCGGCAAAGCCGGACGCAAACGCCATATGGGCGTGCGGCCGACGGTCCGAGGCAGCGTTATGAACCCCTGCGACCACCCGCACGGCGGCGGCGAGGGCAAGAGCCCCGTCGGACGTCCCGGTCCGGTCACCCCGTGGGGCAAACCCGCGCTGGGCTACAAGACGCGTAAGAAGAAGAACCCGACCAGCAAGTACATCGTGCGCCGTGCGCGCGGCAATTAATGGGAAGAGGAAGGAGATAAGCAATGAGCAGATCGGTTAAAAAAGGCCCGTTTGTCAGCGAACGCCTCTTGGGGCGCATTCAGGCGATGAACACGAGCGGCAAAAAGACCGTCGTCAAGACATGGTCTCGCGCCTCCACCATCTTCCCCGAGATGGTTGGACATACCATCGCGGTCCACGACGGAAGGAAGCACGTGCCCGTGTATATCACGGAGGAAATGGTCGGCCATAAGCTGGGCGAGTTCGCGCCCACGCGCACCTTCAGAGGACACAAGGGCTCCGAGAAGTCCTCGGCAGCAAGGTAAGGGAGGAACGAAGCATTATGGCAACCAGAGTGAGAGAAAAGTCGGCCAAGCGTCAGGAGAGCGCGGACAAGCGCCCGCACGCGACCGCTAAATACATCCGGATCTCTTCGCGAAAGGTCAAGGCCGTTATCGACCTGATCCGCGGCAAGAGCGTCAAGGAAGCCGAAGCCATCCTGCAGTACACGCCGAAATCGGCGACCGAGCCGGTGGCAAAGCTTCTCAAGAGCGCCGTTGCAAACGCGGAAAACAACCTTGAGATGAACCGCGAAGAGCTCTACGTCGCCGAGATCTACGCAAATCAGGGACCGACGCTGAAGCGGTTCCGGCCCAGGGCGCACGGACGCGCTTCAAGCATCCGCAAGCGTACGAGCCATATCACCATTGTGCTGGATCAGGCGAAGTAAGGAGGAAAAAGAGTAATGGGTCAGAAAGTAAATCCGAACGGCTTCCGCGTTGGCGTTATCAAAGATTGGAACACCCGTTGGTATGCCTCCAAAAAGGACTTCGCCGATTTCCTCGTTGAGGATCACAAGATCCGCGAGTTTGTCAAAAAGAAGTATTACAGCGCAAGCATTTCGCGCATCGAGATCGACCGCGCGGCAGGCAAGATCACGGTAAGCATCTTTACCGCCCGCCCGGGTCTCTTGATCGGAAAAGGCGGCGCGGGCATCGAAGCCATCAAGGCGGACATCAAGAGCGCCTGCGGCAAGGACGTCAACGTTAACATCATGGAGATCCGTGATGCGGACGCGGACGCGCAGCTGGTGGCCGAGAACGTCGCGTCCCAGCTGGAACGCCGCATCAGCTTCCGCCGCGCAATGAAGCAGGCCATGGGCCGCGCGATGCAGAAGAACAGCGTCAAGGGCATCAAGCTCATGTGCTCCGGCCGTCTGGGCGGCGCGGAAATCGCACGCAGCGAAGGCTATCACGACGGTTCGATCCCGCTGCAGACCATGCGCGCGGACATCCAGTACGGCTTTGCGGAAGCGAAAACCACTTACGGCCGCATCGGCTGCAAGGTTTGGATCTACAAAGGCGAGCTGCTCGGCAAGCGTGGTGCTGCCGACAAGCGCGAGGAAGGGGGCAAATAACCATGTTGATGCCGAAGAGAGTCAAGCGGCGCAGAGTTTTCCGCGGCCGCATGAAGGGCAAGGCCCTGCGCGGCAATACGATCACCTATGGTGAATACGGACTTGTTGCGATGGAACCCGCCTGGGTGACCAGCCAGCAGATTGAAGCGGCGCGTGTCGCCATGACGCGCTACATCAAGCGCGGCGGCCAGGTTTGGATCAAGATTTTCCCGGACAAACCGGTTACGGAAAAGCCGGCCGAGACCCGCATGGGCAGCGGCAAAGGTTCCCCGGAATACTGGGTGGCCGTGGTGAAACCGGGCAGAGTCCTGTTTGAGATTGCTGGCGTCGATAAGGAGACGGCAGACGAGGCGCTCCGCCTGGCCATGCACAAGCTCCCGCTCAAGG
>CAYUUB010000317.1:0-2804 GCA_964447725.1 uncultured Oscillospiraceae bacterium | reverse complement strand
GATGCCGCCCTGGCGTCCCCGGCGCGATTCGAACGCGCGGCCTTTCGCTTAGGAGGCGAACGCTCTATCCTGCTGAGCTACGGAGACAGATTTTCTTGTTCCGCGACCGGCGTTGAAACAACCTGCCGCAGCGAGACAAATTATACCGAAGCGGACGCGTGCTTGTCAACCAGATCGCCGACAAAAGCGGCGCATTTTTGGGCAACCTGCTCTTTCTCCCGCCCATACGTACAGCCATGCGGCGACTGTTCGAACAGCACGTATTCCGCGCTTGGCACGTTCACCGCGCCTTTTTTGAATATCTCCAGGGTTTTCGGATCGACCTTATCGTCGAATTTTGCGGAAACCACCAGCGTCGGACAGTCGATTTTGCTCAGGTTGCGCTTCAGCCGTTTGCTCAGCCGTCCGAGATCGACCAGCTTTTTCGTGGAAAACCCATCGTACATCTGCGCATACGGGTTGTCCCGCCAGGACGGTTTGCCATCCTTGCTTTCCGGATAGCTCACCACGGGAATCAAAAAGCTCACCGCGCGCGCAATGCGCAAAAAGCGCTGCATCCGGATCGGCGCGCAGATCAGCACCAGTCCGTCGAGATGCTCCTCTTCCGCGAGGAGCCCGCAAAGAACGCCGCCGAGCGAAAGCCCGAGCGCGTAAACCTGTTCGCAGCCCGCGTCCTTGAGCTGCTTATACGCGTCCCGCGCGCACTGCATCCACTCTTCGCCCGTGGACGCATTCTGTGCGCGGACGGTCTCGCCATGGCCGGGGATCATCGGGGAAATTACCGTATATCCCTTTTCAGCCAGCGCGTCCGCGACGACGCGGATATTCGCGGGCGTCCCGCCGATGCCGTGCAGCGTGATGCACCCGACCGGCCCGCCTTTGATAAACAGCGGCCGGGACAGATCGTCGTCGAACGCCGGATGGTGGTCGAGTACGCTCTTGTCCGGCAGGTATTCTTTCAGCGCTTTTAAAAACGACGGCATATTGGACGCTCCCTCTTCCCGATCATCGTGCTACAGTAATTTTCTCGTCTGCCGGTACACGTCGCCTGAGCCTACCGTCACGACGATATCGCCTTCTTCGGCGTGCTCGTCCAGATACAGACGAATCTCCTCGAACGTCGGGATATACTCCGCGTTGCCGCTCTCTTCGTTGATCGCGGCGACCATGTCCCGCGCATGGACGACGCCCGTATCCGTTTCCCTGCCGGGATAGATGTCCGGCACCAGCACGCTGTCCGCATCGGCAAAGCACGTCACGTTGCTGCAAAACAACGTGCGCGCGCGCGTATAACTGTTGCACTGGAATACGCAGTAAAGATGCTTATGCGGGACCCGTGTGGCCGCGTCCAGCGTAGCGCGGATCTCGTTCGGATGATGCCCGTAGTCGTGGAAGACTTTCACGCCGTTGCGCTCGCCGTAGTATTCAAAGCGGCGCTTCGTATTCCGGAATTGATTCAGCGCCTTCGCATACGCGGAAAACGGGACACCAAACCGGTCGGCGATCGCAATTGCGCCGAGCGCGTTGACGACGTTATGTTTGCCGGGCACGTTCAACTGCACCCGTCCGAGCGTTTCGCCGCGGCGCACAAGGTCGAAGCCGGGATTGCCAAGCGCGTCGAAAGAAATGTTTTTCGCCGTGTAATCGCCGCCGTTCAGGCCGTAAGTTACGACCGTGCGGTCCGATTTTTCGGTCAGCTTTTCAACCCGCGCGTCGTCCGTGCAGGCTACGAACACACCGTCTTCCGGAAGGAGCGCGAGAAATTTTTCAAACGCCGCGACGATCGCGTCGATATCCTTATAATAATCCAGATGGTCGTCGTCGATATTGTTGATCAGGGCAACGGTCGGTTTGAGCGTTAGGAAGCTTTCGACATACTCGCAGGCCTCGGTGACAAACAGCTCGCGCCCGCCAACATGCACGCCGCCGCCGAGCAAATCCACATAGCCGCCGACATGCACGGTCGCATCCGTCTTTGCCAGCGCGTTGATGCCCGCGAGCATGGATGTCACAGTCGTCTTGCCATGGCAGCCCGCGATTGCCACGACCTCCCGATACCGCTCGGAAATCTGTCCGAGCGCGACGCTGCGCTCCAGCTCCGGAATGCCCTTTTCGCGCGCGAGCACGCGCTCCGGATTGTCCGGCTTGATCGCGGCGGAATAGATCACGAGGTCCGCGTCGTCCAGGAATTCGCCGGTATGTCCGACGGAATAACGAATCCCCTCCTTGTCGAGCGAATCGGTAAACTGCGTTCTCTCCCGGTCCGAGCCGGTCACGATATGCCCCTGCGATTTCAGGATCAGCGCCAGTCCGTTCATGCTGCATCCGCCGATTCCAATCAGATGAATGCGTTTCGCATCGTCGATATGTGCCATTTCAACTCTCCATACCTTACAAAATCAGTTTATTATACGCCTAATCCCGGTCTGCATGCAACGTTGCCATGCATCGCCCGCGCCGGCAGGTGAAAAATAAGGGCTTGCCATTCTTCGCCCGATGCGATAAAATAACTTTTGCTTGGGGATGTAGCCCAGCCGGTTAGAGCGCTTCGCTCACATCGAAGAGGTCGTAGGTTCGAGTCCTATCATCCCCACCAAACAAATGCCGTCCACCCGGACGGTTTTTTGTTTGCGCGATGATTGAAAGGACTCGAAGCCATTCAAACAATTATTTCACCTTTTGTTGACACGAACCATGTTGAAGTGGCAACCAGGATTGCATATAATGAAAAAAAACGAAGGAGATGAATCTCTTGGGTTTTATCAGAAGGCTTCTCGGCATCGGCGTGACCGCCGGAGCGACCG
>CAYUUB010000316.1:0-2814 GCA_964447725.1 uncultured Oscillospiraceae bacterium | reverse complement strand
CCAGGATGATCAGCAGCACTTTGCCGCCGCCTGCTTGCGGTGCAAACAGGGGCTTTCCCTGCATGCTTTCCGGCGCTTTTAACCCGAGGGCCGCAAGCACGGTCGGCGCAACGTCGCAGAGCGCTCCGTCGATATGCCCGGCGTCCGAAATTTCCGACGTCGGATTTGCCGGCCCGCCTTCCGCCGGGACCCTGACACATGCCACGGGGTTGTCCGTGTGCGCGACGTCCGGCTTCCCATCCGGCTTGCGCATGCGTTCAAGATTGCCATGGTCGGCGGTAATAAAGGTTGTATAACCCGCCGCGCGCGCCGCGCGCACAACTTTTTCGAGATGCCGGTCGACAATGCCCGCCGTCTGGATTTTCGCTTTGTCGTTGCTCGTGTGTCCGATCACGTCTCCGTTTGCGAAGTTCGTGACGACAAGGTCGTAGCCCTTTTCGAGACTCTGGCAGACGCGCTCGCTCACTTCCGCAAGGCTGAGAGCCGGAACGGTATCAAACGGGACTCCTTTCGGCGACGGGACGCAGGCGTCGTCTTCGCCGGGGAAGGGGGTGCCGTTGCCGCCGTTTAGAAAAAACGTAACGTGCGCATACTTTTCGCTTTCCGCGCAGTGAAACTGGGTCAGTCCGGCCGCGGAAACCGTCTCCGCCAGCGTTTCGGATACGCGGCTTGGAGCGAAAGCGACCGGAAGGCCGGTATATTTTTCGCTGTACATCGTCAGGATCACAAAGGTGAGGGGATCGATCTTTTTACGCTCGAATCCAGCGAACGAATCGTCCGTAAACGCGTCGGTCAGTTCGATTTCGCGCTCGCCGCGACGGCAGCAGAAGATAACGGAGTCTCCCGCCTGCACCGTGCCGACCGGTTCGCCCGCGTCGGTCTCAAGATTGAGCGGTTCCAGCGAATAATCGATCTGCCCGGCGGCGTAAGATTGTTCGACCGCGCCGGCCAGCGCGTTGCCGCCGAAAAAGTTTTCCAGTTTCATGCACGTTCGCTCCTTTGCTCCATAGCTTCGGGGTTCATTAAGGGCGCCTGCGGAAAAACGTCGAGCAACTGGTCAAACCGTCTGATAACGCCATCCGGCTTGTTTTCCCGCGTTATTTTGAGAGGGGGCGCCGTTTCGTATTCCACCGCAATCGTAGCGCCGAAGTCCGACGCTTTTGCGCCGATGATATCGCGCTGAAGGTTGTCGCCGACAAACACGGATTCTTCGGGACGCAGTTTTGCTTCGGCAAGCGCTAAAAAGTAGATGGCGGGATGCGGCTTTCGCAGCATTGTGACGGAGGACTGCTGAACCGTGCAGAAATACGGGCGCAGGCCGTCCTGATCGAGCCACTCGTCGACTTCTTTCGTGCCGACCAGGTCGCTGATCACCCCGACCTTATATCCGCGGGCGACCAGCGTTTTCACCGTTTGGATTCCGTTTTTAACGACGACCCGCTCGCCCTTGGCGTGGCGCAGTTCATACGTTAGTTCCACCGCGTGCGTTTCGAGCCGGCCGTGATCGTATTCCGGCGCCAGCCAGCGCGTCCAAAGCATATTTTCCGGCGCTTCGCACATATAATGAAGCGCCCACTCGCGATAGACGTCGTAGCGTTGCTCGATCAGCGTATAAAACGCCTCCGGCTCCAGATTCGCGCCGACCAACTGCGCGATCCGCCGGCGAGCCGCCGTCTTATAGGGGACGTTGTTTTCAACGATTCGAAACGTGCCGCCGAGATCGAGAAAAATACCGCGGATATGATTTTCCATTTGTTATACTCTCCTGATGCGATCCTGAGCGATCGTCGGCCGTTTCGGGAAAAGGTCCTTCAGTTCGGAAAAATCGAAGATGACGGCGTCGGGGCGGTTTTGGTCCGTGATCGTTTCTTTCTTCAGCTTTTCCGGCGTCGTGTAGAGGACAAACATTCCGAATCCCGCCCGCTTGGTTCCTTCAATGTCGCGTTTGAGATTGTCGCCGATGTAGACGCAGCGTTTGGGTTCGACGCCGATCCGCTGGCATGCCATAAGGCTCAGCTCCGGGTCCGGTTTGCGGATTCCTTCCACGCACGAAAGCAGGACCGTGTCGAAATATTGCGTCAGGTTATCCTGCTCAAGCCAGTCGGGGATTTCTCTTGACGTTACGAGGTTGGATATGATTCCAAGTTTATAGCCGTTCTTGTACAGATCCTTGACCGACCGCTCGCCGTTTGGCGCGACGACGCGGCGGCCGTCCTTGTTGCGAAACTCGATCGTCAGTTCGACTGCGTTTTTAAGGATTCGTTCGCGCGGGTATTCCGGGGTCAGCCAGCGTGTCCAGAGCTCCGCTTCCGGTGCTTCGCGCATGGTTTCAAAACACCATTTGCGATACCCTTCGTAACGATAGTCCAGAAATTTGCAGAATTCGTCCGGATCACCCGTTTCACCGCACAGTTCTGCAATTCTCCGGCGTGCCCGCGATTCAAATTCCGCGTCGCGCTCTACAATGCGAAGGGTCCCGCCCAGGTCGTAAAAGATTGCGTCAAATTCCTGCTGCATACGGCAAGCCCTTTCCCTATGCCTGAAGCGGCGGGAAAATCTCCAAAAGATCCGAGATTTTTACAATCGTATGGTCCGCGTTTTGCCTGATTTCCTGCGGCTCTTTTGCAAGCGTGTCCGGCTCGTCGATGCGTACCATCAATGCAAAGCCCGCCGCGCGGGTTCCTTCAACGTCGCGAATGGGGTTGTCGCCGATATAAGCGCACTGTTCGGGCGGCTTTCCGATTGCTCTGCAGGCAAGACGGTAGATTTCGGGGTCCGGCTTGCGGAGGCGGACCTTGGAGGAGAGGATCACCG
>CAYUUB010000315.1:0-2819 GCA_964447725.1 uncultured Oscillospiraceae bacterium | reverse complement strand
GCTGGTGCCTGCCGAAGCGGATGCGCCCGTGGCTACGGCCACGCCCGAACCGGAGGTTGAAACACCGGCTCCGACGCCGACCGACACGCCGGAACCGACGCCCACGCCTACGCCGAACCCGTTTGCCGAGCATTTCCGTCAGGATGACGATCCGGAAGAGGTCGTCATATTCGATCAGGAAAACGGCATTTACGAATACCATTCGGATACGCTCGGCGTCGAAATCAAAACCTATACGCAGGAAGACCCGCCGCTTGTGTACCATGTTGCGCATATCTACATGCGGGACGTGGACTCTTACCGCTCCGGCTTCGGCTCGGAACGGCAGAACGGCAGGGACCCGCTGGACGCCTGCGCCATGGCGCGGCGCTACCGCGCGGTGCTGGGCATAACCGGCGACAACCTGCTCCATTCCGATTATAATCGCGGGCTGTTCATCCGAAACGGCCGCGTCTTCCGCTCGCTCACGGCGGTATCGTGCATGGTGCTCACGGACGACCTTTCCATGCGCATTTATGAAAAGAACGACATCACCATGCTCAACGAGATCGAGGACGGCGCCTGGACGACCTATGCCTTCGGCCCGCCGCTGATCCTCAACGGCGAACTTTGCGAGGGCGTGGACGACAACCGCGTGGGTCGGCTCAACCCGCGCGCCGGACTCGGCCTCGTCGAGCCGGGCCACTTCGTCGCAATCGTCGTCGACGGGCGTCTGCCGGGATACAGCCACGGCATTTTACTGTCCGATTATGCAAAGCTGTTCCAGCAGGAAGGCTGCGTCATGGCCTACAACCTCGACGGCGGCGCGTCCGCAACCATGGTATTCATGGGCGAATACATCAACCGGCGCAACACAAACCATTACCGCCGCGTTCCAGATCAGTTGCTGTGGGGCTATTCCGAACTGGTACCGACCGAGGACGATCCGTACGTGAACCCGATCCGGTACGACCCCAACGAAAAAGACTGATCTGCCCGACACGCCAAGGAGGCAAAGTAACGATGCAAAACGATCAAGCAATCAAGCGCGTGCGTACGCGCCGGACCTACGTCCTTCTCCTGACGCTGTGCCTCCTGCTGCTGCCGCTCGGCTGCGACGGCGAACCTGCCGCGGAGGCCGTCGCGACCCCGGAACCGACGCCCGTCGTGCTGGATTTGAGCAATTCCGGTCTGACGGACATCACGAGCCTGCTCGAGCGCACCGACCTCAGCGAACTGGATCTGCGCGGCAACGAAATATCGGCCCGGGACTTTGCCTCGCTTGCCGCCGCGCTGCCGGACTGCGATATTCTCTGGAGCGTGCCCGTCGGCGACGAACGTTTCGACAGCGATTCAACTTCGATCACGCTCGCGGGCGTGCCGGGCGGCCTGAACGAAATCCTCGGCTATTTTCCTGATCTGAACGAAGTAACGATAGAGGAAGCTGCAGATTATACCGCGCTTACGCAAGCCGGCGCGGCGTACCCGCAGGTGCAGTTCCACTGGAGCGTCGCGCTGGGAGATTCGTCCTATGCGCAGGATACGCGGACAATCGACCTGAGCGGCCAGGCGGTGGACGCCGCGGCGCTGCAGGCCGCTCTGCCCGGGCTTCCGGAGCTTACGCAGATTACGTTTGACGACGCCAGCGCGTTTTCAACGCAGGAGCAAATCGAACTCGTGCAGGAATTCCCGGCCGTTTCGTTCCTGTGGGACGTTCAACTGCTTGACGAGCTGAGCGTCCGTTCCGACGTAACGGAGATCGACCTGCGCGATTATGACGTCGACGACGTGGATGCGTTTTCCGATACGCTTCAGTTGCTGCCGGATCTTGCCAGCATCGATATGTGCGGCTGCGGCCCGTCCAACGACGAGATGGCCGCCCTGCGCGAGCGCTATCCGAACACAAAGTTCATCTGGTACGTCCATGTCAGCGGATGGCTCATCCGCACGGACATCAAGGGCTTCAGTACCGGCAACCGTTATCGCTTCCCGGACGGCGGCGGCTGGTTCGTCGTGGACTCCATGCCGTACAGCCGCATCTACGTGAAAGACCTTGAAAACCTGAAGTACTGCACCGATCTCGTCGCGCTGGATTTCGGCCACTGCAAGGAGATCACGGACATCTCTTTTATCGCAAATTTGCCGAAGCTGAAATACCTCGTCTTCTCCATGTGCAAGGTGGACGATATCTCCGTACTCGCCGACCAGACCGAGCTGGAGTTTCTGGAGATCAAGAACAACCGGATCACCGATATCACGCCGCTGCAAAACTGCACGAAGCTGCGTTTTCTCAACTGCGGCATCAACGATATCGACGAGATCGACACCTTCCTTGCCCTGCCGAATCTGGAGCGGCTCTGGATCAACTGCACGCTGCTCACCGACGAACAGGTCGAAGCGCTTCGCGCCGCCAAGCCGGATACGACCATCACCGCGGACCCGACGCACGTCGAATACGGCGAAAGCCTCTGGCGCAAGGGCAACGAGGGGTATCTGGAGATGCAGAAGATTTTCGGCATGCGCGCGCAGAATCAGGGAAGCGCCTCTTCAGACGACTGACCGGCGGCGCCTTTCCAAAGCCATGTTCAACGAATAACACGTTACCGTTGCTTTGGGGGGGAACTCATACTATAGCCGTGCGTTACGGCCAAAGTTGGTGAAACGGAACCCATGAAACGCAAACCCTTTATCGTTGCGATCGCGTTCATCGCGGCCGCAGCCGCCATAGGACTCCTGCTCCATGCGCTCACGGGCAAAGCCGCCGAGGGCAGCTCCAGCGCGTCCGGTTTTCCCGTGTCCATCAACGAGATCATGTCGTCCAACAGCAGCTATTACGACGA
>CAYUUB010000314.1:0-2826 GCA_964447725.1 uncultured Oscillospiraceae bacterium | reverse complement strand
TCGATTAGGAGGCTTGCAATATGGAAGACCGTAGAATGCGTCCCCGCAGACGCGGGCGCCGCAAGGTTTGCAAGTTCTGCGCTGATAAAACCGCTCACATCGATTACAAGGATATCCGTACCCTTGAAAAGTTTGTAACCGAACGCGGAAAAATCATGCCCCGCCGTATGTCGGGCGTATGTGCCAAGCATCAGCGCGAACTGGCCATTGCTATCAAACGCGCACGCGTCGTCGCTCTGCTGCCATACGTAGCGGACTGACGCGAACCAGCAACACAACGCACAAACCCCATAAGGAAGTTAGCATGCAAAGGGGCCAATCTCAGTTGATTGGCCTTTTTTTTAAAATTGGCGGCACGGCCACCAAAAATCTTTTACACCGGGAGGAACCTCACCATGATCCACGGGATCGTTTTTGACATGGACGGACTGATGTTCGATACGGAGCGGCTCGCCCAGCAGGCTTGGGCGTATGCCGGGCGGAAAATGGGGTACGATATACCGGCGTCACTGATCCTGCAAGTGGTCGGACTGGATGCCGAAGGTTCAAAACGCCTGTTTCTGGAGCACATGGAGCCGGGTTTTAATTTCAGCGCTTTCAGAAAAGCGCGGCTGGACTATGCGGAAGCGTACATCGAAGAAAACGGCGTGCCGCAAAAGCCCGGCCTTTTAGAGTTGCTGGAATATCTGAGCCGGCACCAGTATAAAACGGTCGTCGCAACTTCAACGGCCGCGGAGCGGACCAATCACTACTTCGAGATGACCGGATTTCGGCATTTTTTCGATTCGATCATCTGCGGGGATTCCGTGACCAACAGAAAACCCGCTCCGGACATCTACATCAAGGCCTGCGGTAAAATCCATGTCGCCCCCGGCCAATGCCTCGCGCTCGAAGACTCGCCGATCGGTATTCTCGCCGCGCACCGCGCAGGCATGCGGCCCGTGATGATCCCGGACCTGATGCAGCCGGACGAAGAGACAAAAAAGCTGCTCTTTGCGCAGCTTTCTTCCCTGACCGACGTGATCGGCCTGCTGGAGCGTACCAATCGGGACGGATAGGCAGGCTCAGCGTTTATGGCTTTCGTCGCCCTTAAGCCGCATCCGGTCCCACAGCCCGTATGTTTCCGTGGTCGAGAGCGCGTGCATAAACTTTTCCTCAAAATCCGGCACCAGCGTACAGATATGGCTCACAAGTTGCTTGGCTTCCTCCCGCTTCGTGCTCCCCGCAATATCGCAATTCGGCGGCAGGACCGGAAGGTTACGCGCTTTCGCGACGGACAGCGCGTATTTTTCCGGCAAAAAGATCAGCGGTCGGATCACCGTCACGTCCCGCCGGGAAAGATACGTCACCGGTGCGAACGTATTGATGCGGCCTTCGTACAGCATGCTCATGAAGAACGTTTCGATCACGTCCTCGCGGTTATGCCCGAGGGCGACTTTTTGACAACCGTGGTTGACCGCAAACGTGTTCAGCGCGCCGCGCCGGAGCTTCGCGCACAGCGCGCACGGGCTTCGCTCTTCGCGGTATTCAAACACGACTTTGCCGATATCGGTCTTTTCCACATAGAATTCCATCCCGATCCGTTCGGCCAAGGCTTCGATGGCGCCGGTGTCCTGCTCTTTCAGGCCGAGGTCGAGCATGACGGCGATCACGTCGAACTTGGTATAGGAAAACCGCTGATACAGCTTCATACCCTCCATCAGAAGCAGGGAATCCTTCCCGCCCGATACGCCGATGCAGATCTTGTCGCCGTCCTCGATCATATGATATTTTTCATCCGCTCTGCGGATGCTGCCCAACACACGCTTCATGAGCGATATTATATTAGCTTAATAGGTTGTTCGCAAGTGCTTTTAAACGGCGGCCTGCCGCCGGAAACGGTTGCTATACAGAAATTCTGGAACCAACGCGAAAAAGACGGCTTTTGCCGTCTTTTTCGCGAATGCACTTCTTATTGCAGGTTCAGATTCTTCTTCAGGATCGAACGCGACACCAGGAAAAACAGCACGCACAGCCCGGCAAACAGCAAGCCATACCAGCCGAAGACCGACAGGAAGAACGTCCCTGTTTCCCTCGTCGCATCCAACGTCAGCGTCCATGCGCCTTCGCCGAACGCGATGAGCGACGTATAGACCGAGCTGATGATGCCGACGCCCATGTTGATCAGCAAATACATGCCGATCGCGGCCAGTATCCTGTGCTTTTTGGCAACCTGCCCGCCGACGATAATGGCGAAGTAGATTTCCAACAGCTGCGAAGCCAGCGCCAGAAGTCCGATGACAACGCACTCGATGATCACAAGCGGCAGGCTGACGTACTGCGCGGCCTCCGGCAGTATCTGCGTGAAGAACGACTGGATTGTCTGCAGGACGCTAAAGTTCGCAATCCCAGTCGAAGACGTTCCGAACACTGCAAAAATCAGTATCGTCACAAGAATCACGACCGCGTTGATCAGCATCCAGAAAATTCCCGTGAACAGTTTCGACCAGAGCAGGTTGCTCGTGGAAACCGGCAGCGTAAAGGTCAGGTAGCCTTCGTCGCTGAGGAAGCTTTTATAAAAGTGGCTGCAGATCAGCAGCAGCGTTACGAATGCCGACGCCGCAATCGCGACTGCAATCAGCACGGACATCGTCACCGACGTGACCATTATCACCCCGTGCAGTATGTTGGACCCGCTATGCGCCGATGCCGAGGCATTGTTCAGCCGGATGGTCAGCACGGTCAGCAGCGTTGCGACCAGGCCGCCGGCAAGAATACCGATTTGCAGGGGAAACAGCGTGCGCGAAAGCGCGCGGAAATCATGTTTGATCAATTTGCCTAGCATCT
>CAYUUB010000313.1:0-2839 GCA_964447725.1 uncultured Oscillospiraceae bacterium | reverse complement strand
GCAGTTTGCCGTTATAGTTGTAGCCCATCGAAAATCCGTGCGCGCCGGTGTCGTGGATGACCAGCAGGTCGCCGGTCTCGATCTTCGGCAGCGGGCGGTCGATCGCGAACTTATCGTTGTTTTCGCAAAGCGCGCCGACCACGTCGTACACGTTCGTCAGCGGCGCTTCCTCCTTACCCATGACGGTGATGTGATGGTACGCGCCGTACATAGCGGGCCGCATGAGGTTACATGCGCAGGCGTCCACGCCGATGTACTTTTTATAGGTGTCCTTGCGATGAATCGCCCGCGTCACCAGGTATCCGTATGGGCCGGTAATATAGCGCCCCAGTTCGGTGAAGATGCGAATCTTTAGTCCTGAAGGCTCAATGACCTCTTCGTACGCGCGACGCACCTCGTCGCCGATATAGCGAATGTCCGTCTCCTTGTCGCAGGGGCGGTATGGGATGCCGATGCCGCCGGAGAGGTTGATGAACGTAATGTTCGCGCCGGTCTCCTCATGGAGCTCTAAGGCCGTTTTAAAGAGCTTTCTGGCCAGTGTGGGGTAGTAATCGTCGTCGGTCGTGTTGCTCACAAGGAACGCGTGCAGTCCGAATTCCTCCGCGCCCGCGTCCAAAAGCATTTTGAAACCTTTGGTCAGTTGCTCGCGCGTCATGCCGTATTTGGCCTCGCCGGGATTGCCCATAATGGTATTACCCAGCAGGAACTCCCCGCCGGGATTGAAGCGGCAGCAGATCGTTTTCGGTATGCCGCCGTTTTCCGCCAGAAACGGAATATGCGTAATATCGTCCAGGTTGATGAGCACTCCCATCTCGCTGGCGAGCTGAAATTCCTTTGCAGGCGTATCGTTGGACGAAAACATGATGTCGTGCCCGGTGACGCCCGCCGCGCGGGAAAGCAGCAGCTCGGTATAGGACGAACAGTCCATGCCGCAGCCTTCCGCGTGCAGAATCTGTAAGATCGCGGGATTCGGCAGCGCCTTGACCGCAAAATACTCCTTAAAACCCTCGTTCCAGCCAAATGCTTCCTGCAGCCGTTTCACGTTCGCCCGAATGGCTGCCTCATCGTAGATATGAAACGGCGTCGGATATTCGGCGGCAACCGCCTCAAGCTGTTCCCTGTTGAATGGCAAGCGTCTCATGTTCGTTCCTCCTTCATCCGCCGTTCCATCTCGCGTCCTGCGTCGCGCGCGGCGATCGTGTGGCGTTTATCGTATAGTTTCTTACCTTTTGCAACCGCAATTTCAATCTTCACTTTTCCGTCTTTCAGATATACGCGCAGCGGGACGAGGCTCATACCGTCCTGCTGCTGACGCGCGCCGAGACGTTTGATCTCGCTTTTATGCGCGAGCAACTTGCGCGTGCGAAACGGGTCGCGGTTATAAATGTTGCCCTGCTCATACGGGCTGATGTGCATGCCGACCAGGAACAGTTCGCCGTTTTTCACCTGCGCATAGCTGTCCTTGAGATTGCACTGCCCCTTGCGAAGGGACTTTACCTCCGTGCCAAAGAGCTCGACGCCGCATTCGAGCGTGTCTTCAATGAAGTAATCGTGCCGCGCTTTTTTGTTTTGAGTCAGCAGCTTCGTGCCGCGCCTGACGGGCATACGTCTCGTCCTTTCTTTCGCCGGATGCTGTCTGCGCCGTTGCAGACGTCGATCAATTGTAAAATAATATATCTTTTCCCCGTTACATGATAGCCGGAAACCGGCAAACAGTCAAACACGTAAAATCGTAAAATCCACTATCTTCAATTGTTTCAATCGACATGCGTACAAATGTAAATTGGGGGAAAAGTTGCGAGAAAAAGCGGCGCGTCCGTGCAGGGACGCGCCGCCAACCATCATTTTTCCGATTATTGGAAGATGGTCAGAACCATCGCAAGCCCACCCACGACAACCGCAAGGATAATCGTCAGTTTCTGAAGTTTCGCTTCGCGGCCAGCCGCTTTGCCTTTGTTGGTGAAGGACGTGGTTTCGCCGCCGAACGCAGCGCCCATGCCGGAGCTTTTTGTCTTCTGCACCAGCACGACGACGATGAGCAGGATCGAAATAACCACGAGTGCGATCCGAATGATGGTCGCCACAGTTTCCATTGATGATTCCTCCAATTTCGAGACCGCCGGCCGGCATAAAACGCCGCCGGGGATGTCTGCTTTTTAAAATGAGCACATCGCTCTGCATTCAGAAGAGCCATGTCTCGGCGAAGCGTCGCATTTGCCATCGTTTCTCTGTGGAAAATGCGCCTGTCAGGCCCGGTGGTGCCCACGTTTTGTGATTATACCATGCGGCACATTCGAATGCAAGCGAAAACCACCGAAATTCAGCCGGAAATCAGCGATTTTCCGGTCATCTCCCGGGGTACGGGCAAGCCCAGTAAATCCAACAGAGTCGGTGCGAGATCGGACAGCCGTCCGCCTTTCCGGAGGGTGGCGTTTTTCCGCGTTTCGTCCACGAGAATGCAAGGCACGGGGTTCGTCGTGTGCGCGGTAAACGGCGCGTTTTCGGCCTCGTCCCACATCTTTTCGCAGTTCCCATGGTCCGCTGTGATGATGCAGCGCCCGCCCGTCTCGAGGATGGCGTCCACGACCTTGCCTACGCACGTATCGACCGCGTGTACGGCGGCGGTAGCCGCTTCCATCACGCCGGTGTGCCCGACCATATCGGGATTCGCGAAGTTGAGGATCATCACGTCGTATTTGCCGCTTTCGACGCGTTTGACCGCTTCCGCAGCGACCTCGTATGCGCTCATTTCCGGTTTAAGGTCGTAGGTCGCAACCTTGGGCGACGGAATCAGGCAGCGGTCCTCGTTCGGGTTCGGCGCTTCCACGCCGCCGTTGAA
>CAYUUB010000312.1:0-2851 GCA_964447725.1 uncultured Oscillospiraceae bacterium | reverse complement strand
GCCGTCCGAAATCATCGTGTCGTAGCGGTTGACGCTCTCGATGTCCCGCAGCTCGGAGATATCGTGAAACGGAACGTTGACTGCCCCGAGCTCCTGCCCCTGATAGAGGAAGACCGTCCCGCGCGCGGTTAAAAGCAGCACCGCGAGCAGTTTTGCGATCGCGTCGCGATAGTCCTCGCGCGCGTCGATCTTGGAGACCATGCGCGGGTTGTCGTGATTTTCGACGAAGACGCTCGGCCAGGCGTAGTCTGCATAGTCCGATTCGTAGCCGATGAAGCATTTTTTCAGGTGGTTGAGGTTGTAGCGATAATCGTCGAACCGGCTTTTGCCGAGGTTTTCCAGATGGTCGAAGTTGAAAACCGTGTTGAGCTCCTGCCGCTCGTCCGCGGTGAGCAGCTTGTTCATCTCCGGGCCGGTGCCCGGCGTTTCGCCGACCGTGAACGCGTCCTGAAAGGCGCCCACGCGCAGTTCGTGCAGGTATTCGTGCAGGCGCTTGCCGTAAAAGTAGTGCTCGATGCCGCAAAAGCCCAGCAGGCCGCCGAGCGTTTCGTTGCCGTCGTCGAGCGAAGTCTTGCTGATGTAGTTGATCACGTCCAGCCGGAAGCCGTCGACGCCCTTGCCGCGCCAGAAGCCGACGATCGAGCGCACGTCGGCGCGCACGTTTTCGTTTTCCCAGTTGAGGTCGGGCTGCTTTTTCGAAAACAGGTGCAGGTACCATTCGTCCCGCTCGTTTACTTTGTCCCACGCCGGGCCGGAGAAGAACGAATTCCAGTTGTTCGGCGGCGTGTTCCCCTTCGTTTTACGCCAGATGTAATAGTCCCCGTGTTCGCCGTCCGGGTTTTTCACGGAATCGACGAACCATTCGTGCTCGTCGGACGTGTGGTTGACGACGAGGTCGAGGATCAGCCGCATATCGCGCTCGTGCAGCTCTTTTATCAGCGTTTCCACGTCCGCCATCGTGCCGAACTCCTTCATGATCGCGCGGTAATCGCGCACGTCGTAGCCGTTGTCGTCGTTCGGCGAATCGAAGATCGGCGAGAGCCACAGCGCCGTCACGCCGAGGCCGTGCAGGTAGTCGAGCTTTTGCACGAGACCAGGGATATCGCCGACGCCGTCGCCGTTGCCGTCCATGAACGAGCGCGGGTAGATCTGGTAGATCACCGCTTCCTTCCACCAGGCTTTGCCGGAGGACGGCGAAACCGGGCGCGTGCCCCCCTCCTGGTTGAACAGGTCGATCATGGTGTCGACGATCGTGTCCGCGTCCTTCACGCGCTTTCCGGCGAATTTCGGGACGGCGGAGAGTTTGAGATTTTTGACCACGGGGTTCAGGATGAGCGATTCGCTCACGCCGGCGTATTGCACCAGCCGGCCGATAACGTCGTGCGCGATGGGGTTCTTCAGCAGGTCTTTGACGCGGCTGTCACGTGTGATCATGTTCGTTTCGTCCTCCACAGCGTTTTATGAAGCATTTGTCCGCCCGAAGCGTCCGGGCCTTCCTATATTGTAGCGAACCGGTCGCGATTTAGAAAGCCGTTTAAAAAATATTTGCTTTTTCACGCGTCGGCCCACCGCACCGCGGCGCCTTCGAAGTCGTCCGCGGCTTTGCGCGCGACGCGCTTTTTGTCCCGCGCGCCGATCTTCTTCAGCGGGCGTATTTCCAGCCGCTTTCCCGCGCGCTTCCAGAGCGCCGCGACGCCGCCGTCCAGCAGCACCGCCGGGAACACGATGCCCGCGTTGTTGTAGACGCTTTTTATATGCTCCTCCGGCAAAAACGGGTTCTCCGTCTTGCGGTAGCCGAGCAGCAGCGGGTCGAATCCCGCGAGGAACAAAACACCCGGCATGTCCGCGTCTTTTGGCGGCGTCCGCCCCGCCGTGAAATACGTCCGTTTGCCGAGGGTGAACGTTTCCTGCGCGCTACGCTCCAAAGCGGGTTTGAGCTCGCGCTGCGTCCTGCCGAAAAACGTCTGCGCGTCATGCACTGCGACCGGGCCATAGTGCAGCAGGTAGCGCCGCGTCATCGTTTCCAGCGCGGCCTTTTCGTCCATCGGCGCAAACGGCTCCAGCCTTGTAAACACGCGGTTGCCGTCCGCGGCGTACGCGATTTCGCCGTTTTCCGCCATGGCCCGGAACAGCCCGCCCCACGCATGGAAGAGGATTTCCTCCTCCGCCTGCGAAAGCCCCTTTGCGTTACAGAGCGCTTTCAGCTCGTCCCGCGTTTTGTCGCCCTCGCCGAGCGAAGAAAGCACCAGCCGCCGGAACGATTCGCTCCGCGTTTTGTTCACGCGCGCGTCGGTGAACGCCATCTGCCCGAACGCCGTTTTGCACCCCGCGTGCAGCACGAGCGGGAGGTCGTCGACCGCATGCAGGTGCAGCGTGCCGCGCAGCGTCCACGTTTTGACATAGCGCGCATAGTCCGGCCGCGTGTTCGCGCGAATATTGAGCGCGTGCAGCGCGTTGCCGCCGTACTGCGCCTGCAGCCCGATCAGGCCGGAGACGACGCTATGATCGTCCGCCGGTTCCAGCAGAAACTGCGACGAGAGCCGCAAAAACTTGAGTTCGTCCGCATTCATAAACAAGGCCCTCCGATATTCCCCGGTTTGAAAAGCAAGGATGAAGCGATCCATCCGCCCATAGTGTACCAAAAAAATCAGGAAACCGTCAGGGCCGGGCAAAATAATCGTCCCGAGGACGCAAAAGTGCCTCCGCGGTATTCCTATCGTTTTGTAACGAGCGTATAACGACATCAAAAGAGCGGACGAAAAAATTCGTCCGCTCTTTTTGCTTTGATTGTTACTCGGGCTCTACACTAAAGATTGGGGTAAAAAGAAAAAAGGAGAAGCATAACGGCTTC
>CAYUUB010000311.1:0-2855 GCA_964447725.1 uncultured Oscillospiraceae bacterium | reverse complement strand
GTGCGCGGCGTATTCGCGAAACAAAAGAGCGCGAAACCGGTCAAACTGCTTGCGCTTGCGTTATGTTTTGCGCTGGGCGCCGCCTGCTTCACGACCGCCTGCCGACCGGCGACCGCTGCGATTACCACCGGCGATGAGTACCGGGAATCCCCGATTAGCCGGCAGACTGCGATTCAAAACGCAGCCGACTTGATCGAAGCCGTATATTCGGTAACGGCCGATACGGACAGAATGTACGCGGACGAGTATGGCGAAGACAAATACACGGTATACATGGAGCGCGAAAACGAAGAAACATATGATTATTATGCGTATATCGACAAAGAAACCGGGGGGATTTCACAGCTTTCGAAAAATGACGACCAGCTGACGCTTACGCGGGAGCAGCTTGAAACGGCAAACACATACAACGTGCTGACCGCAGACGAATCGGATATGCTGGAGTTGGCTTCAGACTGTATGCCGACCGCGCGGGAACTGGTCGAACGGGTATTTGCCAACGGGCGGACCGTCACGCAAACCGAGTTTGGGTCCATTATGACCGACGTCGCAATCGAGCCGATGCAGGAGGTCGCAATCTGCGTGCGTATGGACGAAGGCGCCTGCTACAGAGTTCTGATCGTCTGGCCGCAGATGGAGGTCATTTCGGTTTCCGTTTATCCGCTGGGCTGGCACTCCTGTTTTTACGGTTATGACGACCCGGACGAAGCGGACGAATACCCGCCGCTGGAAGACTGAAAACAGGCGGAATACGAGAGCTGGGTTTTATACCGCACTACGGAGGATAATCATGAAGAAACTGTCGACCGACCGTCTGCTTTCCATCGGTATGGCGCTGACCGCCGATAAAAAGACGATGGAGCGGCGTGTGCGCGGCATATTTGCGAAACAAAAGAGCGCGAAACCGGCCAAACTGCTTGCGCTTGCGTTATGTTTTGCGCTCGGCGCCGCCTGCTTCACGACCGCCTGTATCCCCATAGTATCGAGCGGAAACGCGGAAGAAGTAGTTTGGTACGTGGACGAAAACGGCAAGGTGCAAGCGGACTGGAGTTCGGCCGCGCCATATGAGAAAACTATATTGGGCGCAGAAGCGGAAGCCAGCGCCCTTCAATTGCCGGCACGCGTCGAAAAGGAGATATCCGGTCTGCCGGACAATATGAGCGCGAGCGTGGACGCGGAAGTGGTCGGTCTCGATCAGACAACCTATCCGGTCTATGTGGTGCAGCGCGGTCAGTTTACGCAGGAGAGCTTTGAGCAGACGCTGGACGTGCTGACCGACGGCGCGGAACTGTTTGAACCGCGGGAATCCGATGGGACGAGCGGCTATACGAAAAATGAATTGGAAACCGCGATTTCGCATTACCGGGCGGCGCTGTCGCAGCCGGGCGCGGACACGGACCATCTGCAGGTGATGATCGACGATCTCGAAGCCGAGCTCCAGAGCGCGTCGGAAAACCGGCAGGGCGAACCGAAGACGATCCTGGCCGAGCATAGCGCGTCCGTTTCGAAAAGCAGCGCGGAATATTTCGATGCCGAAGGGAAGCGGATGCTGCTACAGGTGTGTTTCGGTGCGGAGGATTCAACCGAAGGGGATACGCTGGCGATTTCTCCGGCGGGCATCGGGGGATATCTGCCGGATGCGGCGCCTGTCGACGAGGCGACGGCACAGCAGAGCGCACTGGACCTGCTGCAAAAGCTTGGTATTGATGCAAACTGCATCCGAACGGACGTTTGGGGAGACGATGCGTACCGGTTTGTGTTTGCGCACCGGTATCCGGGCATGCCGGGCGTTCGTTACGACAACGTTAACCTTTACAATCTCACCAACAGTGCGCTTTGCGACGGCGAACAGATTCGCATTCAGATGGATGGAGACGGTTTGTATGAGCTGTACTGGGAAGACCGCGAAGAGTTGATAGGTTACGCGAATAAAAACGTGCCGCTGCTGCCGTTCGATCAGATTTACGAAGCGTTTGAACAGGAAGCGCGCGACCGTGAGCTCTGGCGAATCCAGATGGAGGGTGCGTTTTCGTTCCCGATTTCAGAGTATCGCTTTACGGTGACCCGCTTTGCGCTGGATTATGCATATGTGACGTGCAGCGTCGATTCGACCCTGCGCTATATTATCCCGGTCTGGCGGGTGTTCGGCGAGCTTTCCTTAACGGTGCCGGAGACGGCGACCGGCGAAGACCTTCCAACGCTAGACGAGAACAACGCCTTTGACGCGATGCGTGTGCTGAACGGGTCGAAAGAAAGGGCGATTCTGACGATCAACGCGATCGACGGGAGCATCGTGTACGACTGACCGCATTCGCGGGGCGATTGCCCGCACAATTATCACTGGATACGCAAAGAATCATTATGACTGCGTACCGGCACGCGTGCGGATTTTATGCTGAACGGCAGGAGGCTTCTATGCTGCGTTCAGCTTTTAATTGCATAATTATCCCGGATCGGTGTATTGATCCTCATAGATATCCAGCGTAACGCCGTTGATTTCTACGGTGCGATCATCCAGCCACGTTACGGCGGCGGTATCTATATCGTCTTTTGCATAAATTCGGCGTTTACCAAGAATGTGGCTACCCTTGACGTCGCAAATAACAGCCCATGAGGATATAGCGCCACCGTCACCGATGTAAACATAAATACAATGTTTTTCGTCGGCGGAAGGATATTTGCCACTCAACTCTTCCGAGTATAGTGACGAGAATAATGCCGCGGCGAAAGAAAAATACAATACAATGCATACAGCCAGAGCTGCAGAGGCAATTCCGAGACCTTTCAGAATCTTTTTGAACATATCTATCGACTTTCTCCCCTGAATACCAATTAAAACCCAATCGAATGAATGC
>CAYUUB010000310.1:0-2866 GCA_964447725.1 uncultured Oscillospiraceae bacterium | reverse complement strand
ATGGTCAAGGAGCTTTCCAACACGGAGACGCTCCGCAACGATTTTGTCAGCAACGTTTCCCATGAGTTTAAAACGCCGCTCTCGGCCATCGAGGGGTATACGACGCTCCTGCAGGACGAGTCGCTGACCCGGCAGGAGCAGCAGGCGTATATCGAGCGCATACTGGAAAACACGGGCAGGCTCACGCGGCTGACGCAGAGCATCCTTTCGCTGTCCCAGCTTGAAAATCAGGAGATCGTGCTGCAAAAAGAAATCTTTCAGCTCGACGAGCAGATTCGCCGCGTCCTGCTCGGTTACGAACGTCTCTGGGAAGAAAAGCGGCTTGCGATCGACGTTAATCTCGACGAGATCCGTTTCTTCGGCAACAGGGCGTTGCTGGCGCAGGTCTGGAGCAACCTCATCGACAACGCAATCAAGTTTTCCAATCGCGGCGGGACGCTTTCCGTTTCCTGCCGCGAAGTCGAAGGCTCCATCCGCGTCTCCGTCCGGGACACCGGGATCGGCATGCCGGAGGAGGTGCGACAGCACGCGTTCGATAAGTTCTATCAGGGTGATCGTTCCCATGCGTGCACCGGCAGCGGGCTCGGCCTCGCGCTCGTTAAGCGGATCGTCTCGCTGTGCGACGGGGACGTTTCCATTCAGAGCAGGGAAGGTGCAGGCACGGAAATCACCGTCGTGCTCCCAATCGGCTCCGGCCAGTAAAATCGCCGACGTTTCCACAGTCAAAACCAACGGGCTAAGGGCTGCGCCCCTGAATGGTCCAGAATTTGTTTTACAGACGGAACCTTTGCAAACAAGGGTTCTTTTTGTATGAGTTGAAGTTGCGTTGAGGTACGTTTGAGGTTTTCTTGAACCTGTCCTGATATGATGCATGGAAGCCTGCAAGTATCCGTGGCGGGTTCGTATCCGCACGGCGCTGCTTTCCGGCTGAACCTAAAATAAAACGTCTGGAGACACCGATAATGAATATGCAAATCGTTGCGGACAGCTGTTGCGATCTTTCGGAATCCGATCGCAGGGAACTCGGCGTTACGGCGGTTCCGCTTACCATGACCCTTGGGGACAAAACGTTCACGGACGACGACGCGCTGGACCTGCAGAACTTCATGGAGGAAATGAAAGCCTGCAAAGACCGCATCGGCTCGGCCGCGCCCGCGCCGTCGCTGTACGAATCCGCGTTCAAAAGCGCGGAAGTTTCCTTTGCCGTCACCATTTCGGCCAACCTTTCCGGTTCGTACTCCAGTGCAATGGTCGCAAAATCCATCGCCGAAGAATCCGGGGCGATCGTGCATGTGTTCGATTCGAAAAGCGCTTCCGCAGGGGAAGCGCTGATCGTCCACAAAATTCGGAAGCTCATCCGCGAGGACCTGCCCAGTCTGGATATTGTTGCGCATATCGAGCGCTTCATCGACGAAATGAAAACGTTCTTTGTGCTGGACAATATCGACAATATGCTGAAAAACGGACGGCTGAACCGAATCACGGGAGCGATCATCTCAAAGCTCCATATCCGTCCGATTCTCGGGTCCGACGGAAACGGGAACATCTCGCTCTTTTCCCATGTGCAGGGGTGGAAACAGGCGATCCGAAAGCTTGCCGACACCATCGAAGCCAGCGGTAAAAAGACCGATGGCGAAACGATGGTCATCACCCACTGCAACAATCCGGAGCTGGCCTCGCTGCTTGCGGACGAAATCCGCCGCCGTTACCGCTTCGGTGAAATACTGATCCTCGCCACGCGCGGTTTGAGCTCCGTCTACGCAAACGAGAAGGGCATCATCATCGCGTTTTGACCGGTGCAAGACCGTCAAGAAGTGCCAATATCGGCGTTAACGCCGCTTCCCAATATATTCAGGAGGAAATTTTTATGAACCCGTACGTACTGACCTGCTGCTCGACGGCCGACATGCCGAAAGAGTATTTTAAAAATCGCGACATCCCCTACATCTGCTTCCATTTTTATTTTGGAAATACCGAATATGCGGACGACTTGGGGCAAAGCATGCCCTTCGACGAGTTTTACGCAAAAATCGACGCGGGCGCCATGCCGACCACTTCGCTGGTCAACGTCGCCGAATTCATTGAGTTTTTCGAAAAATTTCTGAAGGACGGCAAGGACATCCTGCATCTTTCGTTCTCCTCCGGCCTTTCCGGAACCTATGTGTCCGCGAAGCTGGCGCGGGAAGAACTGCTGGAGAAATACCCCGATCGAACGATCAAAATCGTCGATTCGCTTGGCGCGTCTTCCGGTTACGGGTTGCATGTCGACGCGGTCGCCGACCTTCGCGACGGCGGCGCAACGCTTGACGAAGCATGGGCGTGGGCGGAGGAAAACAAGCTCAACGTACATCACTGGTTCTTCTCCACCGACCTGTCGCATTACAAGCGCGGCGGCCGGATCTCCGCCGCGGCCTTTCTGGTCGGTTCCGTGCTCGGCATCTACCCGCTTCTCAATATGGACAGCCTCGGCCACCTGACGCCCCGGTTCAAAATCAACGGCAAGCGACGCGTCATGCGGGAAATGGTTCGCCAGATGGAACTGCATGCGCACGATGGCCTCGACTATTCCAAAAAGTGCTTCATCTCCAATTCGGCCTGTCTTGACGACGCGCAGGCAGTTGCGGAAATGATCGAACGCACGTTTCCGAAGCTGGACGGCAAGGTCATGATCAACAGCGTTGGAACCGTGATCGGTTCCCATACCGGACCGGGTACGGTCGCGCTGTTCTTCTGGGGCGACAAGCGTGTGGACAAGCCGAAAGGCGAAAATTAATCATCACAGCCCTGTTCAAAACGGAAGCAAAGCTTCCGTTCAGCCTGTCAAAAAAGTCCCGTTACTGGGACTTTTTTGGTATAATAGAGACAT
>CAYUUB010000309.1:0-2870 GCA_964447725.1 uncultured Oscillospiraceae bacterium | reverse complement strand
CTTCAATCGCCGCGTTCGGGTATTTTTCCGCCATCTCCGCGTAAAATCGATCCAGCTCGGCCTCTGTCGGCGGATCGGAGTTGTCCAACGCATGCAAAAACTCCAGCGCCACGCCGCTTTCAAGAACCACCGCGTCCCCATATGCGCCCGCATAGCTAATAACGATTTCTGAATCTCCATATTGCCAGCGAAACATTGCCGGTACATGCGGCATGCGCGAGCTTGTGTTGACGCCGATATGCAGATAGGTAACACCGCTTTTTGCCAGCGCCGGAACCATAGCAATCGTGTGTCCGGGCACGTCCGTCATTTTGGCGGCAATCGTCTTGCGCCCGAGCATCGCGTCGAGTCGCTGCGCAATGGAGAGGTCATATAAAAACAACTCGCGGCTCATCAGTTCGGTATGTGTTGTCAGCGCAAGCGCATGGTAGCGGACATAGCCGAGCCGCAGCGCCTCCAGACAGCGCGCTTTTCCCGCCTCGTCGGCGTGTTCGATATAGTATTTGATTAAATACGACCCCGTCGTCCAGACAAAGCGCTTTTTTTCAGGTGTGTTGACAAGAAACGCCAGATCGAGCGCCTTTGGGATAAACGAATCCACATATCGCTGCAGCACTGCCGCGGCGTAATCGGTATAACCGACGTCCAGATGCGTTTTGGAAACGATGATAACGCGCCGAACACCCAAATTGTCCATTTCGTGCGCCTCCGTTATTCAAAATAGACCGGATTGGACAGCAGCACCTTCATGGGTGGAAGACCCGGCGCATACACGCGGCTGACCTCTGCGCGCATGAATTTTGCTGCAGGATATTGTCGGGTGATGAAATACGATATCGTGTCTGACGGACAGTCGATCCGTTCCGTTTCTGTGTCTGTGATCAGACGGATTTCGTCGCCGCCCGCCAAATGGTCAAATGCAAGCGAAACTTCCGTACCGGTGGGCGCGACTCCGCCGAATGAGACGCGTCCGTCCGTCGTTTCACACTCGACGTCCACGACGGGTCCATTCGGAAGATATGTGATAAACCCGTCGCCACGGCGCAGCGCTTCCATGACGTCCGCGCGGCTGCGCGAGAGTGCATACAGACACATGGTCGGCGTTGCAAGGCTGCCGAACAGGCCCGGCGCATGATAGTCGCTCCCGCCCAACGCAGGGATGCGCTTGCCTGCGCGGAGTTCATTGTGCCAATATGCAACGGCGCGTTCGTTTCGCTCGCTCATCACGCCGTTCCACACTTCCAACGCGTCAAACGGCACGTCGAATCCCCAGAGCCAGGGCACGAGCGGACAAAACGGATGATTGAGCACGACCAGCGCTCCAGCGTCATGCACGGACTGCATCAGCGCGGTTGCTTCCGGCAGGCTCCGCTTGTCATACCGTCCCGGAAGCGGCGTAACGTTTCCAAGGAAGTTGGCATGTCCCTGATAGTGCGTCCATTCAACGCCCGGCAGGACGCTGATGCCTTTGTACGACGACGGGGAGGATACGTTATTATGATCCGTTATGAATAAAAAATCCAGTCCCTCATCGCGCGCCAGCACGGCAAGGTCATCCACGGAAAACGCGCCGTCGGACGCGCTTGAGTGCGCGTGCGTATCGCCGCGCAGCAACCGTCGGTGCTTCAGCGTAATGTCGATTTCGAATTCCACGTCCACGCCATGTTCCGGCACGCGGTACGCCCCGGCGATGATGCGCCAGTCCCCGGCGGACAGTTCCGTTTCGGCAAAACCGTCGCTGCTGCCGAGCGGGGAAACGAACACATGCGTGCGGTTGGAGCCCGCCGCGCCGACAAGCTGCCCGTTCGGAGATTCGAGCGCAAGGTCGATGACGCACGCGTTTCCCGCGCGGGTGATCCCTTCGGCCGTGTGTTCAGTAAACCGCGGATACCGCATGCGCACGTCGACGCGCTCGGCGTTGTCCGGCACGCGGAATGAAAGCCTTGGATAGGAGCGTTCTTCACTTTTATCGATATGCAGCGTATTATTCATCGGCCTGTCCGTTTCCTTCCGCGAATCGGTGCATCGCCCCAGTTTGTCAGGATAAACCCTTCCCGGTCAAGCAAGGTTTGAAACGCGTCGCTTGTAAGATATTCATATTCCCAAATGCGTTTTTGCCATTCGGGTGTTTTGCTTTGCAGTTCTGCGTCCGGCAGGGACGGATGCATGAACACTTCCGTCACGCCAACGCCTGCGTCCTTTATTTCCCGGTCGTAATAGTCCGCGAGCGCCTGATAGCCGTCGATTTTAACGACCGGATACGGGTTCGTGATAAAATCATCGATCAGCCGCACGCCGAAACCGTTTGCCGCGGTAACAATCACGCTGTGCGCAGCGCGAAGGAGTGCGCCGGGTTCGTGTCCAAACTGCCTGCGCAAAAAATCGTTTCTGCGCGGAAAGCGAAACGGCAGATCATACCGTTTGCAGAGCCGAAACGCATTCAGAAAAAACAGTCGCCCGTTAATTCCGTAGAGCGTGCCGCCGTGGCTGTCCGCGTGGTCGGGCCGCGCGCCGTTATCCGCGAGGAAACGGAACTGTGCTTCCAGTTCGCGCGTTACATCGGCGCTTTTTGCCGCCTTGGATACGCGCTCGGCGTTCGGGATCAATGCGCCGTCTTCACATAGCGACGGCACGCGCTCTGATCCCGCGCACGGCGTCCACCGTTGGTCGGTCCATTCGGCGTGGATCGTCCAGTGCACGCCGCAGGGCAGTTCGCGCTCCCCTGCGAGCGCGCGCGCCTGCGGCGCGCGTACCGCAGGCGCAAGTATCGTCGTGGACGTAATGCGCTTTTCTTCAAAGAGCTTCACGATCGCCCCGTCGCCCGGCTGCGTCAGCCCGAAATCGTCCGCATTGAGGATCAGATACCGCTC
>CAYUUB010000308.1:0-2877 GCA_964447725.1 uncultured Oscillospiraceae bacterium | reverse complement strand
TAATGGCAACAGCGGCGTTTTTCGCGCCGCTTATGGTCACGGTACCTTCCAACCGTTTCCCGCCCTTAATTTCATACCACTGCTTTTGCATACCATGTTTAGTCTAGCGGAATCGTCCTTCAAAGTCAAGGTATTCTATTTTAATGCAATTTGTGTCTTTTTTGCTGGAATCGATTTTTGAATTTGCATAATTTCTCTGTTTTTCTGTGAAAAATACAGCTTTTTTGCCTTCGGTCGCGCTAAGATTGAATGCAATTTGAAATATGTCAGCCTGCAAAACATGCGGACACGCCTTTTTCGTTCCATAATGCGGAATTACTAGTATATCTTAGTATATTTTCCTTGTTTTGTCATTTTAACCTTTTCCATTCCGTTGTAAAAACACTATGTTTCTGCAATGTTGAACCCAAATCATTGCATTTTCATGTTTTTTATAACAATTTTCATCGATTTACCCAGAATGAATTGACAACCGCCTTCATGCATGCTAAAGTAAATTTTGCAAGACTGTATTTTTTTCAGATCGTGGAGGAAAACATGAAAAACCTAGTAATCGCCCTGGGCGGAAACGCGCTTCAGGAAGGGAAAGGTCCCGCCACTGCAGAAGCGCAGCTGGCTGTTGTTGAAAGAACTTCCACCTTTATTGCCGATATCATCGAAAGAGGCTTTCGGGTCGTGCTTGCGCATGGAAACGGCCCGCAAGTCGGCCGCATCGTTCTGCAAAACGAAAACTCGGTCGGTCTGACTCCCGCGATGCCGTTTGACGTCTGCGGCGCTATGAGCCAGGGCATGATCGGCTACCATATGCAGCAGGGTTTGACAAAAGCGCTTCGCGCACGCGGAAACAACACCGGCGTGGCGACCATTGTCACGCAGGTCGTCGTCGACAAAAACGATCCTGCTTTTGAGAATCCATCGAAACCGATCGGTCCGTTTTATAGCGAAGCGGAAGCCAAAAAATTACAAGCCGACAAAGGGTATTCCGTAAAAGAAGACGCCGGTCGCGGCTGGCGCAGGGTCGTCGCGTCGCCAAAGCCCGTTGAAATCGTCGAATTGCCCGAAGTTCAGTGCCTGATCGACGGAGGATTCGTCGTCATTACGGTAGGCGGCGGCGGAATTCCCGTCGTCCGGGACGATAAGGGCGATCTCTCCGGCACCGCCGCGGTCATCGATAAGGACCTCGCTTCCGAGCGGCTGGCCGAGGACGTCAACGCCGACGCGCTGCTGATCCTCACCGCGGTCGAGCAGGTTTGCCTCAACTATGGAAAGGCGGACGAAAAACGGCTCGGGAAGATCTCCGTCTCCGAAACGGAAGAATATATTCGCCAGGGGCACTTTGCTCCGGGCTCGATGCTGCCCAAGATTCAAGCCGCATGTAAATTTGCCAAAAGCAAATCCGGGCGGTGCGCAATCATCACGTCCCTCGACAAAGCGGTCGAGGCCCTGAATGGCAAGGCCGGCACGGTGATTATCCGGTAATCTGTTCGCTTCCTTGCAAAGGAGCAAGCGCACTCGATATTTGAAGAGCTTTCCCAAATTGAGCGGGGAAGCTCTTTTTTTCATTCGTTTTACGCGAAGCAACCATTATGGCGTCAACCTGCTGGGGCTGCGGAAAAGAAACATCGCTTCTTTTATGCCTGTTTCAAGCAACAGCATGGTCAGCCGGTCGAGGCCGAGTCCAAAACCGCCGTGCGGCGGACACCCATAACGGAAAAACTCCGTGTAAAATTTGACATCTTCTCCCAGGCCTTGTTCTGTCGCCTGTTTGCACAGCACATCATAACGATGCTCCCTCTGCGCACCTGTCGTGATCTCCACACCGCGCCACAACAGATCGTACCCCTGCGGCACACCGTCTTTGCGCATATGATAAAATGCGCGTTTTTCCGCGGCAAAATCCGTGATGAAAAGAAACTCGTGGCCGAACTCTTCTTTTGAAAAACGAAACGCCAGCCGTTCCGCCTCCGTGGTCATGTCCCCCCGTTCGCTCTCCGGCAGACGGTAACCGTATCGCCGCTCCAGTTCTGTATAGAGATCTTTCAGCCGTATGACGGGAAAGGGCCGTTTCGGCACGGCGACGTGTGTTCCATATAAGCGCTCGATCGCTTCCCCATAGTCCTTTTGTACGATATCCAGCGCATGGGAAAGCATCTCCGCTTCCAGCGTCATAATGTCTTCGAACGAGGAAATATACGACATCTCCAAATCGAAGCCCGTAAATTCCGTCGTATGCCGGTTGGTATACGACTTTTCCGCGCGGAATACCGGCCCGGTTTCGAAAATGCGCTCGAATCCCGCCGCCATCGCCATCTGCTTGTAAAACTACGGGCTTTGCGCAAGATATGCTTTCCTGCCAAAATAGTTCACTTCGAACACGTCGGATCCGCTTTCACTCGCCGCGGCGATCAGCTTTGGCGTGTGGAGTTCTATAAAGTCGCGCTGCAGCAAGAAGTTCCGCATCGCCTGTGTTAGCGTGGTCTGCACTACAAAGAGCAGCCGCGCTTTTTCCTCCCGCAGGTCGATCCAGCGATAATCGAGCCGCGTGTCGATATTTGTGTTTTTTGAAAGCGGCAGCGGTGCGGCCAGGGACTCGACTGCGATTGATTCCGGCAGCAGTTCCCGGCCGCCCTGTTTGACCAGCGGATTTTTCACGATTTCACCGGTGACCGACACGACCGAGCCGATGGTCAGTCGCTCGACGGTTTCTAGCAGTTCGGGATGTGCCTGCTTCTCAATGGTCACTTGCACCGAACCCGAGCGGTCGCGCAACGTTAAAAACGCCATGTTGCGCGTATTTCGCTTATGCTCGATAAAGCCCTGTACCAACACGGATTCGTTCGCTGTTATGTTTCGAACAAGCGTTCGTTTCATTCTGTC
>CAYUUB010000307.1:0-2887 GCA_964447725.1 uncultured Oscillospiraceae bacterium | reverse complement strand
ACTCATGAGCAGACGGTCGGACGCGCCGCTTTCATAGGCGGCGATGCCGGTGATCAGCCGGTCTTCGAGGATGCCGCTGGGGCTCCCGTTTTCCCGGACGCGCGCGCCGAGGACAAGGATGCAGTCCACGTTGAGGTCGCCCGCTTCGTCTGCGGTCAGAATCCGGTCCCTGACGGATGCGCGCACGAAATTGCTGACTGCAAACGGCAGTGAGCAAAGAAAGACGAGCAAGATCGCAAAGACAACGAGAATGCGCCGCGTTTTATATTTCGGGTCACGAAATCCGCTTTTCATGAATCGTATTGTACAACCGCCATGTGAAACGAATGTAACAATTGCCGGAACGATCTGTAAATGATACGTTCAGAGGGAAACGAAGGGGTATATTTCGCCTTGAGCATGAAACCTGACCTGCGTTTGTCATGTTTCGTTTGCTATACTGGACAAAACGAAGGGAGGCAAGCCGCCGTGCATTATGCCGACTATAAAACCATCCTTTCGCCGCAAAACGGAATGAACCTTTACCGTGGCTGCACGCACGGCTGCATTTACTGCGACAGCCGGAGCAAATGTTACCAGATCAACCATGCGTTTGAGGATATCGAAGTCAAACGGAACGCGGCGCAGATTCTTGAGGCGCAATTGCGCAAAAGACGGAAACCCTGCATGATCGGTACGGGATCGATGTGCGATCCGTACATCCCGCTCGAAACGGAACTGCAGCTTACGCGGCGGTGTATCGAGCTGATCGAACGATACGGGTTCGGGCTGGCGGTTCTGACGAAGTCCGCACGCATCCTGCGGGATATCGACCTGCTCAAAAAGATCAACCAAAAGACGAAGTGCGTCGTCCAGATGACGCTGACCACGTTCGACGAAACCCTGTGCAAAAAGCTGGAACCGAACGTTTCCACGACGGAGGAACGGTTCCATGCGCTGGAAGCGATGCGGGACGAAGGCATCCCGACCGTGGTCTGGCTGAGCCCGATTTTGCCGTTTATCAACGATACGGAGGAAAACCTCAACGGCCTGCTGGATTATTGCATTCGCGCGAAGGTGCGCGGCATCGTAAACTTCGGGTTTGGGGTCACGCTGCGCGAAGGGGACCGGGAATATTTTTACGCCGCGCTGGAGCGCGACTTCCCCGGCGTAAAACAGCGGTATATCCGCACATTTGGTAACGCATATGAGTGCTCCAGCCCCAACAACGCGCGGCTGATGGCAATCTACCGGTCCGCGTGCCAAAAGCGCGGGATTCTATATCGTCCGAACGACGTGTTCGCCTATATGCGGGAATTTGAAACAAGGGACAAGCAGATGTCCCTGTTTGATTGAACGGAACGAAGCCGCCTCCTTGCTCCTAAATGTGAAAATATTGTAGCAGGAACGTCGCCCGACTTGAAAACGGGCGGGAAGTGTATTATGCTGTATTAGCACTCTATTGTAACGAGTGCTAATAACGATGCATTTGATACGGAGGCGCATTGATCCATGGCAAAAAAACAATTCAAGGCGGAATCGCGGCGTATTCTCGACCTGATGATCGACTCCATCTATACGCACAAGGAGATCTTTCTGCGTGAGCTGATCAGCAACGCGAGCGACGCGATCGACAAGCTCTACTTTCTATCGCTGACCGACGACAAGGTCGGAAAATCGCGCGAGGACTTTGAAATCCGCATCGCTACGGACAAGGACGCGCGTACGCTGACCGTCACCGACAACGGCGTCGGCATGACCAAGGACGAACTGGATAAAAACCTTGGTACGATCGCAAAAAGCGGTACGCTCGCTTTTAAAAAGGAGCACGATACCGGCGATGCCGTCGATATCATCGGCCAGTTCGGCGTTGGTTTCTACTCCGCGTTTATGGTGGCCGAACATGTTTCCGTACTTTCCCGCGCATACGGCAGCGACGAAGCCTGGCGTTGGGAGTCCGACGGCCGGACGGGATATACCCTCAGCGAAGCGGAAAAGCCGGAGGTCGGCACGATCATCACCCTGAAGATCAAGCCGAAGACGGATGACGAGGATTACGACCGGTTCCTTCAGCCCTATACCATCTCCGCCCTGGTCAAGCAGTACTCGGACTATATCCGTTACCCCGTGAAGATGTTCATGGAGCATTCGCGCCCGAAGGACGGCAAGGAAGGCGAATACGAAACCTATACCGAGGATGAAACGCTCAACAGCATGATTCCGCTTTGGCGAAAGTTTAAAAAGGACATCAAGCCGGAGGAATACAACGCCTTTTATAAAGAAAAGTTCCATGATTACGAAGATCCGCTGCTTACGGTCCATTTCAGCGGCGAGGGCGCCGTCAATTACGATGCGCTGCTCTTTATCCCCAAGAACCCGCCGTACGATTTTTATGCAAAGGAATTCCAGCGCGGTCTGCAGCTCTATTCCAGCGGCGTTCTGATCATGGAAAAATGCGCCGACCTTCTGCCGGATTATTTCGGTTTCGTAGCGGGGCTTGTGGACTCCAGCGACCTTTCGCTCAACATTTCGAGAGAGATGCTGCAGCACGACCGCCAGCTCAAGACCATCGCGGTCACGCTTAAAAAACGCATTAAGAGCGAACTTGTCAAGCTCCTTGAAAACGACCGCGAAAAGTATGAGACGTTCTACAAGAGCTTTCGTCTGCCGCTCAAATATGGTCTGTACGCCGACTACGGCATGAACAAGGAGTTTCTCTCCGACCTTGTGATGTTCCACTCCGCGGACGAGGATAAGCTCGTTACGCTCAAGGAGTATGTGGATCACATGAAGGACGACCAGAAGAACATCTACTACGTCTGCGCGCAGAGCGCTGATCGCGCAAAGAAGCTTCCGCAGACGGAACGCGTGCGCGAGCAGGGCTACGACATCCTCTGCATGACGGACG
>CAYUUB010000306.1:0-2891 GCA_964447725.1 uncultured Oscillospiraceae bacterium | reverse complement strand
CGGCGAAACGCACAGAGAACCCGCCCCAACGGGGCGATCCGTCGCATCGGCAAAGCCAATGCAGCCGGAACCAATCGGTTAAGGGCTGCGGCCCTTAACAGTCCCGGAGCTTTGGAGGTAAATTTACGCAAACACATCGTCCGTCACGCAAAACTCCGCCTGCGGCTGCGCGACCACAAAACTTGCGGGCACCTCGCTCGTCGGATTTTGGTTCCCGATCATCCGCAAAATCCGCTCGACAACCGGCCGTTTCTGCGGCGAATTCGCCATTACGTAGAGCTTCTTTGCTTCCAGCGCGTTGGCGATGCCGATGGTCACGCCTTGTTTCAGCGGAGGCGCGTCGCCCTCGAAGTATTTTTGCGCGACGCTTGCGGTCACGCCAGCAACGTCCGCAACGTGCGTGTGCAGCGCCGGGTCCACACCCGGTTCGTTGAGCGCGACGTGCCCGTTGACGCCGACGCCGAACACGATCACGTCGAAATTGCCGTGCTCCGCAATAAATCTCTCGGCGAGGACGCACTCGCCCTCCGGGTTTGCCATCCCGTCGAAAAGAAATACGTCCTGAAAACCGGCGCTGTCGAGAAAATGCCGCCTGAGGAAATCCGCCATCGCGCCGTCTGCGTCCATCGGCAGGCCGACCCATTCGTCCATTCCCATAAACGCCGCTTTCTCCAGCGAAAGCCGCCCGTCCGCAACGCGCGCGCGGATCGCGTCAAACACGGGAAACGAGGTCGTCCCCGCCGCAATGCAGATCAGCGCGTCCGGCTTTTGCCCCACAATCCTGCAGATGCCGTCGGCGATGTATTCGCCGACGGCACGGTCGTCCGAAAATCGAATCATATCCATCTTACTTATTTCCAGTTGTCCACGGGCCTTTTCGCGCTCGAAGCAAACGGCAGCGCGACCTTCCTGCCGTCCCTGGCGGACGCATACGCCGCATGGATGATCTCCAGCACGCGCTTGCCGTACTCGCCGTCTACGAGCGGCGTTTTGCCGCTGCGCACGCAGTCGATAAAGTGGGAAAGCTCCTGCGGATAACCCTGGTTGAACGCTTCTTCGAACACGGGGAACGTCCAGCCGGTCGTCGCGCCGGCTTTTTCGCTGGCGTAATCGTAGCCTTCAAGGCTGTACATCTGCGAGGAATTTCCCTGAAACAGATCGGAATAGCAGACGCCTTTGTCCCCGTATACCTCGATGCAGTCCTGCATGCCGCCCTGCTTGGCCCAGCTGTCCTCGCCGATGCAGAGCACCGTCCGCCCGTTATGCTCGAATTCGATCTGCGTAACGGCGTTGTCCTCCGCGTCAGTGTCGTGCATGACGCGCATGAAGTTGCCGTAGACGTTTTTCGCCGTCGCGCCTTTGAGCATCCATAAAAACCACGCAATCGCATGGCAGCCCATGTCCATCATCACGCCGCCGCCTGCTTTTTCGGATTCGTAAAACCAGCGGCTGTGCGGGCCGCTGTGCTTTTCCGCCTGCTTGAGCATATAGACGTTGCCGACCGCGCCGCTTTCCACGATATGGCGCACGCGCTCGTACTTCGGCGCAAAGCAGAGTTCTTCGGCGTACATAAGCAGCTTTCCGTTTTTTTTGCATGCCGCGATCATCTCGTCGGCTTCCGCAACCGAGAGGCAAAGCGGTTTTTCCACGATGACGTGTTTGCCCGCGTTCGCCGCCTTGACGCACGCGCCGCGATGCAGGTAATTCGGCAGGCAGACGTCGATCACATCGCAGCCGGTTTCCTTCAGCAGCGTGTCGATATCGCCATACCAGGCGGGGATTCCCTTTTCTTCGGCGAACTGCTTCGCCTTGTCGGGATGGTGCGAGTAGACGGCCACGACCTCCGCGTCCCTAACGAAGCGCGCATAGGCGGAAGCATGGATTTCTGCGATAAAGCCGCAGCCCAGAATAGCAACTTTTGTGCGTTCCATGAAATCGAACCCCTTTCTGACTGGATGAATTGAACTATCTTTGAACCGGTGTATGTGAATCGTCTGGCTGAGGGCATCTTAATTGATCCATACAAATACATCATAACAGAGAACGCCGGCCCCGGCAATCCGTTATTTTTCGGCATTTCTGCGGGAACAGTTATGATAAAACCGGTTTATTTTTATCACTTCCGGCATATCTGTTGTATAATTTCCGTTGCAGGGTTGGCTTTGTTATGTATGATACATATTGCGAGAATTTTATATTGTATCAGCGCCGCGCAGTTCCGTCAATTGGTTGCATTTTTCGTTTCAGGCCGGTACAATATGTATGAAACAAACCGCGGTGCACTTTTCTTTTCCCGTTTGAGATCTCCGGAATCGTCCTACGCCGCATCTTCTTTTCGTTCCATCATCGATATCCCGCTTTTGCCTTGTTCAACCCGCCCGTCGCACTCGCGGCGGACGAAGAAATAGCATCACGCATGTAAGGAGACTATTCACATGGAACAAATCGTTCAATCGCTTGTTGATGCAACCAAATTCGAACGACCCGCCCGCAAGGACTGGCGAATCGGCTGCATCGGCTCCGGGTTTATCATGGCGGACTGCCACCTCGTTTCCTATCGGAACGCGGGATTCAACCCGGTCGCCATCGCCTCCCGTACGCCCGCGCATGCAAAAGCCGTTGCCGAGCGCCACAAAATTCCGACCGTTTACGACACGTGGCAGGAGCTGCTCGATGACAGCTCGCTTGAAATCGTCGACATCGCCTATCCGCCGGACCGGCAGCTTGAAATCGTGCGCGAGGCATGCAAAAAGCCGAATATCCGCGGAATCCTCTGCCAGAAGCCGATCGAAATGTCGCTGGAAAACGCGCGGGAAATCGTCCGCCTCGGCGAGGAAGCGGGCAAGAAGATCGCGGTCAACTCCAACATGCGCTGCGACCAGTCCATGCGC
>CAYUUB010000305.1:0-2895 GCA_964447725.1 uncultured Oscillospiraceae bacterium | reverse complement strand
ATTGTATCATAGAGTCGAAAGATATACTATTTCATTTTATATAAACGCAAAAAAAACAGCCACCCTGCGGTAGTTGTTAAGGTCGTCAAAAAACATGTTTTTTGACGGCTGCGGCAGATGGGACTTCTTTGCTCGTTTCAGGCGCGTTTGCTTGCGCTTCGCACTGCGCAAACGGCCTTATTCGCAAAGCCGGCCGCTCAAAACGCCGACACCGCGGCGTTTTGTCCACCGCTTGCGCGGTCGCCGCGGCTTCAAGTCCCCCTGAATTAACAGACCATAAAAAAACAGCCACCCTTCGGTAGTTGTTAAGGTCGTCAAAAAACATGTTTTTTGACGGCTGCGGCAGATGGGACTTCTTTGCTCGTTTCAGGCGCGTTTGCTTGCGCTTCGCACTGCGCAAACGGCCTTATTCGCAAAGCCGGCCGCTCAAAACGCCGACACCGCGGCGTTTTGTCCACCGCTTGCGCGGTCGCCGCGGCTTCAAGTCCCCCTGAATTAACAGACCATAAAAAAACAGCCACCCTTCGGTGGTTGTTTTCCTATGGTGCGGCAGATGGGACTTGAACCCATACGCTCGCGCACACGCCCCTCAAACGTGCCTGTCTGCCAATTCCAGCACTGCCGCGCACTTTGTTATTATAGCCAGCCGCGTATCTATTGTCAATTCTTTTTAATAAAATCGCGCTGCGCAATTTCCGCCGCTTCAAAACGGTCCGACCGGGCGTTTCGCAGGAAGCGCGGCACCGCTTTCGGACATTTTCGTGAATTCTTAATTTTGTAACGCGCGACGCTGCAAAACGCGTTATAATAATGTAAAATATCGATTTGGAGGAAATCATGCGTCCGTTTTTAATCTCACCGTTCGCATCGGCCATGAAAATTCCCGGGCCGGTGGCGTTTTCGTTTTCCGGCTATGAAGTGTACTGGGCCGGCATCCTTCTCGCCGCCGGCGTCGTCCTTGCGATCCTTCTTGCGCAATACGAAGTCAACCGCAAAAAGCTGCCGCCCGATACGGCGGTCGACCTTTGCCTGATCGGCATTCCGCTCGGGGTGCTCGGCGCGCGGCTGTTCTATGTCTTTACAAACCTCGGGCTGTTTAAGGGCGACCTCGTGCGCATCCTGTACTTCTGGGACGGCGGCCTATCCATATACGGCGCGCTGATTGGCGTTTTCGTTGGCATCCTGATCTACGCGCTTTCCAAAAAACTGCGGTTTTTCACGCTGACCGACCTGCTCGCGCCCGGGCTCCTGCTCACGCAGGCGCTCGCGCTCTGGGGCGACTTTTTCGAGCAACGGGGCTTCGGCCCGGAGATTACGTCCCCCGCGCTGCAGTGGTTCCCGTTCGCAGTGCTGATCGAGGAGACGGACACGATCCACGCGGCCGTGTTCTTCTATGAATTTGTCTGGTGCCTGCTCGTCTTTGCGGCGCTCTGGTTTTTCGTCCGCCTGCGCGCAAAGCGGGACGGCGGCGTCACGCTCTGGTACCTGCTGCTGTATCCGGCCGGGCACGTCGCGCTGTCGTTTTTGCGGCAGGACGACGGTACCCTCTTCGGCAGCACCCTTGCGATGCAGATCGTCTTTGCGGCGCTTGCCGTGTTCGCGCTTGTCCTTTTGATCGTCCGCGCAAAGAAGCCCGTGCCACAGCCGGAGGCGGCCGAACCCAGACCCGACGGCGATTCTTCCGGCGAATTCGAAGAGGCGGGCGAGCCCGAAGAAACGAATGAAACACCGGCTTCCGAAGAGGACGGCCCGGAAACGTCCGGCGCGCCCGAAGACGAAGTCAACTCAACAGAACAGCCGGAACGCAAGCCCGCCGAAAACGGCGACGGCCCGGCCGGCAAGGAGGCATAACCCCATGCGAAACTTAACCATGTTGACCGACCTGTACCAGCTGACCATGATGTATGGCTACTATAAGGAGGGCATGCAGGACAACGAAGGCATCTTCGACCTGTTCTTCCGCCCGAAACAGGCCATCGTTTACGCCGTTATGGCCGGTACGGAAAGCGTCGTCAACTACATCAACAACCTGCATTTTTCCGATGAAGATATCCAGTATCTCCGCACCCTGAAGCTCTTTGACGAGGACTTCCTCGGCTATCTCAAAAAGCTCCGCTTCACCGGCGAACTGTACGCCATGCCGGAAGGGACCATCGTTTTCCCCTATGAGCCGCTCGTGCGCGTCCGCGCTCCGATCATGCAGGCGCAGCTCATCGAAACGGCCATGCTCACCTTCGTCAACCACCAGACGCTGATTGCGACCAAAGCCAGCCGCATCTGCTATGCGGCAAACGGCGACTCCGTCCTGGAATTCGGCCTCCGCCGCGCGCAGGGCGCGGACGCGGGCATCTACGGCGCGCGCGCGGCCGTCATCGGCGGCTGCAACTCCACGAGCAACGTGCTCACCGGGCAGATGTTCGACATCCCCGTTTCCGGAACGCACGCGCACAGCTGGGTCATGAGCTTCCCGGACGAGATCAGCGCGTTCCGCGCGTACGCGCGCATCTTCCCGGACGCCTGCCTGCTGCTGGTCGATACCTACGACACGCTGAAAAGCGGCGTTCCGAACGCGATCAAGGTGTTCGACGAGCTCCGCGCGTCCGGCCACGAGCCGCTCGGCATCCGCCTCGACAGTGGCGACCTCGCCTACCTGAGCAAAAAGGCGCGCAAAATGCTGGACGCTGCGGGATATCCGAAGGCGGTCATCGCCGCTTCCAGCGATCTGGACGAATTTTTGATCCGCGACCTCAAAACCCAGGGCGCGCGCATCAGCGTCTGGGGCGTCGGCACGCGCCTGATCACGAGCGAGGGGAACCCCGCGCTGGGCGGCGTTTACAAGATGAGCGGCGAGGTCGTCAAGGGAGAGCTCGTCCCGAAAATCAAGATTTCCGACAA
>CAYUUB010000304.1:0-2897 GCA_964447725.1 uncultured Oscillospiraceae bacterium | reverse complement strand
TATCAGTGTATCGTCCGTGATTCATCCGTCGACGATATTCGAGTAATACTGTTCCTTGTAATTCGACTGTAAATAATCATCCAGCGTATCCTTCACTTCGTCATACGGAATGTCGTGCGCGCTTTCCGTGGAAACCCGCTTGATGATATGCCAGCCGTAATCGGACTCAACGGGGTTCGAAATGTCGCCGTCATTTTCCAGCGCGAGCGCGGCGTCCAGGAATTCGTCGACATAGCTCGCGCCTTCACCAACAAGGTATCCGTCGGCATAGTCCTCGCTGTCCATTCCGGGATCGGTGTTATATTCCTTCAGCAGCGTTTCAAAGTCCTCGCCCTCGTCCAGCTTTTGTTTGACCAGCAGCGCCGTCTCCTCGTCATCGACCAGAATCTGACGTACGCGGAAGAATCCGTCCGGCACATAGAGCGGCGGGGCGTAATAGCCGTAAGCCGAATAGGATTCATAGGTGAAATACTGCGAAGGATCGGACGTGAAGAGCTCTTTCTGGGAAGCCAGTTCGTCCTCGTATGCCTGCGTAAGCTCTTCGTCGGTCATTTCGACGCCTTCGATCAGCTGCGCTTTGTGGTCGGCAACAAGGATATCGTTTTCCGCATCTTCAAGCATCGAGGCCTTCAGTTTTTTTACCGTCGTGTGGTTCTGGACCAGCGCATCGGTAAAGAGAGTGTTGGCGTATGCTTTCACGTTGCTCGCGCCCGCGCTTTCCGACTGGTCGAGGAACGACTGGTACGTGTCGTCATAGTTGCTCTGCGCCGTCTCCTCCGCGGACGCCTCTTCTTCGTCCGTCAGGGTGATGCCGGCCAGCTTCGCCTGATAAACCTTCATCTCGCTGGTGACCAGTCCGTCCATCAGGTAATCGACAAATTCGCCGATGCCCTCGTCGGTATCCAGCGAATAGCCATAATAGGAGGCATAGCTTTCGCTGTTGCTGTAGGCGTTTTCAAGTTGAGTTAACGTAACCTCGCGATCGCCGACCGTAGCCGCAAGCACTTCGCTGCTTCCGCATCCGCTCAAAACCACGGCAAAAGCCAGCACGCAAACCAGCAATACCGCGATCAGTTTCTTTTTCATCATGAACATCTGTCTCCCTTTGCAGTGTTGTGATTCAATCGATATATTCAATAAGTTGAAACGAGTGAATTATACTCTTGCTCGTATGGCTTGTCAATGAAACACGCCGTGAACAATCGTGGCAAAAAGCCCCCGCGGCGGTAATTACCCGCTAGCACAGGCATTCTTGCAGCGTGCATTCCCGACACACTTCCATCCATGCAAATCAGGTGTGCTAAACGATTCTCAGATATGCCGCCATCCCGCCGGTGTTCCCCTTGTCGCGGCGATGCGAATACAGCAGCGGCGTTTCCATCGTGCAGACGCCGAACAGCGAAAAATGCTCCGGTTGCACGCCCGCTTCCAAGAACTGCCTGCATGCGACCATCCAGAGATCGACATGCGCCTTTTCACCCTGACGGCCAATCACACAGGGGATATCGGGAAACGCTTTTTCAAACAGGTCCGCAACATTTTTGCCGACCTCGAAGCATTCCGGGCAGATGGACGGCCCGACGCCGACGAACACGTCCGCCGGGTTCGTTCCGTAGTATTCCCGCATCTTTTCGATCAGGTTTGCCCCGATGCGCCCGAGCGCGCCGCGCCAGCCTGCGTGCGCAAGCCCGATGCAGCGTTTGACCGGGTCTGTGCAGAAAAACGCCATGCAATCCGCGTGGCCGGTAATCAGCGTGACCGACGGGTCGTCGGTGACCAGCCCGTCGCAGCTTGGCAGCGGGTCCGTCAGGTAGCCCCTGCCCGCGTCCGAAGCGTCGACCTTCAGCACGGTCGTATCGTGCGCGTAGTTGTCCATCACCATGCGCTCGAACGGGAATCCGGCCGCGCTGCTGAACAGCCGGTAGTTCTCCATCACGTTTTCACGATTTTCCGGTCGCGTGAAGCTGAGGTTCAGCGACGCAAAAAAGCCCTTGCTCACGCCGCCGGTCCTGGCCGAAAAGCCGTGGTCGAACCCGTCGAGCGCGGAGAGCGCGGGGCTGGTATAGATCCCGATTCCGTTGACAAAGCGCAGCCTTGAGGCGCGTCTGGCCGCCTCGAACCGCGCTGCAAATGTATAATCCGGCGTCATTTCTCGTCCAGCAGGCGCTGCAGCTCTTTCATAAACGTCTGCGTATCCTTAAATTCGCGATAGACCGAAGCAAACCGGACATAGGCGACTTCGTCGACGTCCTTGAGGTTTTTCATAACGATTTCGCCGATATCGCGCGTCGTCACTTCGGACGCGAGCGTATTGAACACCTCGCGCGAAACGTCGTCCACGACTTTATCCTGAACGTCCGCGGAAATCGGACGTTTCTCGCACGCCTTTCGAATCCCGTTCCGGATCTTTTCGGAATCGAACGGTTCGCGCCGCCCGTCCCGCTTGACGACCATGATGGGGATTTCCTCTATTTTTTCATACGTCGTGAACCGTTTGCCGCAGTTGATGCATTCGCGCCTGCGCCGTATGGCGCTTCCGTCCTCCGTCGGGCGCGAATCGATCACTTTGCTGTCGGTGCTGGCGCAATATCTGCATTTCATGACGGGCCGCTCCTTATTTTGTGCTTTGATATGATGTATTCTACCATATATATTGTAGAAATTCCACAGTTATCTGACTTCCCGGGCGCGGACCGGACGGCGGGCAATGCGCCTTTTGCCACCGGGGCCGGCCATTGCAGGCCGGTATACGCAAAAGGCAAACCGTGTTACGGTTCGCCCTTTCTAAAAACAGGTTTGAAATTAATACTTGCGCTTCCTGGCGGCTTCAGCTTTCTTCTTACGCTTCACACTGGGCTTTTCATAGTGCTCGCGGCGACGGACCTCTGCCAGCACGC
>CAYUUB010000303.1:0-2928 GCA_964447725.1 uncultured Oscillospiraceae bacterium | reverse complement strand
ACGAGCTGCTTGTGGATGTATTCGATCGCGCCGACGTCGAGGCCGCGCGTCGGCTGGACGGCGACGAGCAATTCGGGCTCCTTGTCGATTTCGCGCGCGACGATGGCTTTCTGCTGGTTGCCGCCGGACATGCTGCGCACGGTCGTCACAGGACCCTGGCCGCTTCGGATGTCGTATTGCCTGATCAGCTTTTCGGCATATTTACGGACCTCGCCTTTTTTGATGAAGCCGTTTTTCTGAAATTCCGGCTGCCAGTACCGCTGCAAAACAAGGTTTTCTTCCAATGTATAATCCAGAACAAGGCCGTACTTCTGGCGATCCTCCGGAATATGGCTCATGCCAAGCTTGCTGCGCTGCCGGACCGACGCGTTTATCTGCCTGTCGCCGGCCTTTTGGGCGCGCGGCGCAAGCTGCAGGATACGTTCATTTTTCAGCGTGATCGATCCTGCCGAAGGTTTTTCGAGCCCGGTGAGCGCATAAACAAACTCCGTCTGCCCGTTTCCTTCGATTCCGGCGAGGCAGACGATTTCGCCTGCGCGCACGTGGAATGAAACGTCCTTGACGGCATTGTTTTTGTGCAGCTTGCTCGGAACGGTCAGATGCTCGATCTCCAGCACGGTTTCGCCCGGTTTCGCTTCGTCTTTGCTGACGACGAACTCGACGTCGCGGCCGACCATCATGCGGCTGAGCTCCTGCTTGCTCGTGTCCTTCACGTTCACCGTCCCGACGCATTGGCCCTTTCGAAGCACCGTGCACCGGTCGGCGACGGCCATGATCTCGTTGAGCTTGTGCGTGATGAACAGGATCGACTTGCCTTCCTTTGCGAACGAACGCATGATGTCCATGAGTTCTTCGATCTCCTGCGGCGTCAGCACGGCGGTCGGTTCGTCGAAGATCAGGATGTCGTTGTCGCGATAAAGCATTTTCAATATTTCAACGCGCTGCTGCATGCCGACCGAGATGTCCTCGATGACCGCGTCGGGGTCGACCTTAAGACCGTAGCGGTCGCTGAGCTCGACGACTTTTTTGCGCGCTTCGCTTTCCTGAATAAAACCCATCTTGTTCGGCTCCACGCCGAGGATGATGTTGTCCAGCACGGTGAAGATTTCAACAAGCTTGAAGTGCTGGTGCACCATGCCGATATGAAGAGCGTTCGCATCGTTCGGGTCCTTGATGCGGACGATTTCGCCGTCTTTTTTGATCGTGCCTTTTTCGGGTTGATACAAGCCGAACAGCACGCTCATCAGCGTGGATTTCCCCGCGCCGTTTTCGCCGAGCAAGGCATGGATTTCCCCGCGTTTGAGCCGGAGCGTGATATCGTCGTTGGCTCGAATACCGGGGAATTCCTTCGTGATGTTCAGCATTTCGATTACATAATCGTTCATAAAGCGGAATCCCTTCCCAAAATATAGAAAACAGGGGTCGTACGGATAAACCGTTTAAAAAGGGACCGGGCTTTGCGCCCAGCCCCTTTGCCGAATGGTTTAATTTTAACAATTGTATTCGTTAGTTCTGATAATCGACGGTGATGTCGACTGTCGGCGCCGTATCGGTGGAATCGGAGATCACATAGTCGCCGTTCTTGACCTTTTCGAACAGAGCGTTGTACTCGTCGACGGTGAAGGTCGAGAATCTCCAGGAATCCGCATCGGTGGGCAGCCCGACGCAGTCCTGCGCGGCGCCAAGCTTGTTTTCAACGCCGGCATAGGCTTCGGACCATGCGCCGCCGTTTTCGAGCAGGTCGGTCAGAGCCAGTTTGACGGAGTTCTCAAGCTCTTTCTTCGCGGAGGTAACGACGCGGTCAGAGATGTTCGACTGGTCGACGTCAACGCCGATCAGTTTTCCATCGGCTTCGTCGGCGGATGCGATGGCGGAATAAACGATGCCGCCGCCGCAGGCGAAGATGATCTGCGTGCCTTCGGTGTACCAGCCGGCGGTCTTTGTCTTGATCTCGTCGCTGGGGGAGAAGGAACCGGAATACCAGTACTTCACGGAAACGTCGGCAGTGTTACCGAGTTCCTTGGCCGCTTCGTTGGCGCCCTGGACGAAGCCGAAGCCGTAACGGATGACTGCGGGGACGTCGATGCCGCCGAGGAACGCAAGGCTGGTGTAGCCGTCCATGACGATGGCATAGCCGGCAAGGAAACCGGACTGTTCTTCCTGATAGGTGATCAGCGCGGTGTTGGCCTGCGGATCGGGCACGTCGCCCACGCCGAGGTCAATGCCAAGGAACATCACGTCGGGATACTGCTGCGGCAATTGCTGATAGGTGGGGCCGAACAGATAACCAGGGCAGACGATGACGTTCGCGCCTTTGTCGATGGCCGTTTTGATGGTTTCGATACGGGCTTCGTCGCTGTCTTCGGAAGGACGATAGTAGTTGGCGGTCATGCCGTTTTCTTCGGCCCAATCCTTGCAGCCCTTCCAGGTGAATTCGTTGAAGGATTTGTCGTCAATGTTGCCGACGTCGGTAACCATAGCGATGTTGAGCACGACAGGCTCTTCGGTTGGCTCTTCAGCAGGCTCTTCGGCAGCGGGCTCTTCCGTCGCTTCGGCAGCCGCGGGCTCCTCAGCGGTCACTGGTTCTTCCGTCGATTTGCACGCGGCAAACGAAAGGATCATAACCAGTGCCAAAAGGATCGCAATGACTTTTTTCATAAGTTTTCCTCCCTAGTGTATTTGCGCTGCATGAGCGCATAATCTATTCACAGTATACCATAGGGGAAGAATCGACACAATGAAATAAGGTCATTCTCCGAGAATATTTTGGAATGCGATTTGCGGGAAAAACCTGTTGACTTCGACCTGTTACTCGCTTATAATGACTGTTAGCGTCTTCTTGTTGAAGGAAGAGTCGTATAAGAGGGGAGGGAAGAAAATGGAAATTCGCGTAGGTGAAAACGAGTCCCTGGAAAGCGCTCTGAAACG
>CAYUUB010000302.1:0-2958 GCA_964447725.1 uncultured Oscillospiraceae bacterium | reverse complement strand
TCGTGCGGGTCGTAGCCGCAGTTTTCGATTTCGTGCGGGTTGGTCACGCCGCAGCCGAGGATTTCGATCCAGCCCGTGCCCTTGCACACGCGGCAGCCTTTGCCGCCGCAGATGGAGCAGGAGATGTCCAGCTCGGCGGACGGCTCCGTGAACGGGAAGTAGCTCGGCCGCAGGCGCGTCTTCACGTCCGGCCCGAACACCGTGTGCACGAACGAATCCAGGATGCCCTTGAGGTCGCCCAGCGTGAGCCCCTTGTCCACCACGAAGCCCTCGATCTGGAAAAACACGGGCGAATGGCTCGCATCCACCTCGTCCACGCGGAACACGCGCCCCGGCATCATGAGTCGGAACGGCGGTTTGAGCGTCGTCAGCGCGCGGACTTCGCAGGGCGAGGTGTGCGTGCGCAGCACGACGTTGTCGTTGATGTAAAACGTGTCCTGCATGTCGCGGGCCGGGTGGTCCTTCGGCAGGTTCAGGAGCGTAAAGTTGTTTTCGTCCAGCTCGATCTCCGGTCCGTCGAACATGGAAAAGCCCATGCCGACCAGCGCGTTGCGGATTTCGCGGTACGTCTGCGTCATCGGGTGCAGGCGGCCCAGCGGCTGAACCAGCGTGCCGGGCGCGGTGACGTCCACGGCTTCCTTTTCAAACCGCTTTTGCTTGGCGATTTCGTTCAGTGCGGCGCGTTTTTCGGCCACAACCGTTTCCAGCGACGCTTTCACGCGGTTTGCGTACGCGCCGACGGACGCGCGCTCGTCCTTGCCGAGCTTGCCCATCGTCCGCAGGATCGCGGTAAGTTTTCCGCTGCGCCCGAGGATCTCGACAAGCGACTGTTCGAGCTCCTCCGGCGTGTCGCATTTTTTCAGCCGTGCTTCGGCTTCCTCGTGCAATTGCGCGAGAGATTCCATCATTCCCATTTTTCGATCGCTCCTCCTGTTCGATGTCGAAATTGCTTTCGTTTTGTATATTATTTCAATAAAATAAGCGCTCCATCCAAAGGGACGAAGCGCGCCGTGGTACCACCCTCGTTCGCTCTGCAAAACACATGCGACCATGCAGAACCTCGAATCCGCTGTATCGGGCGGGCCCGTCGCCGACTACTGAATATCCGTTCGGAATGCGTTCACCGGCGAAGCTCCGGGGCGAACTTTTTGCGGTTTCTTTCGCGCGTGCCGCTTTCAGCCGGTGGCGGCGCTCTCTTTCGTGCGCGAAGCGGAAACAATTTTCCCCATCAAAGCCTGTATTGAAATTAGCGTCATTGTATCACTTTCACATTTGTCCCGTCAAGAAGCAGCGTGACCGTTCCGTCCAGATCGGTGCGGTAGACGGCGATCCCGCGCGATTCCAGCCGGGAAAGCAGGTCTTCGTCCGGGTGGCCGTATTCGTTGTCCAGCCCGCAGCTGATGACTGCGACGGAAGGATCGACCGCGTCGAGGAATTTGAGCGACGTGCTGCCGTCGGAGCCGTGATGCCCGACCTTGAGCACGTCCGCACGGAAATATTCGTTTGGCAGTGCCTTGAGCGCAAGCGTTTCTGCAAGCGCCGTCGCGTCGCCTGTGAGCAGGACGGAAGTATCTTTATATGTGACGTTAAGGATGTAACTCGTGTCGTTGAAGTCGTCGTACACGGTGTCGTACGGCGAGAGGATGCGCACCGTCACGTCGTCGTCCCAGTCGATGAACGAGTTTGCGGCGGCGAGCGGGGAATAGACGGCGGTCTCGCTTTCGCTCAGCGCGTCGAGCAGGTCGAAGTAGGTTTCGCTCTCCGCGTCGAACGGCGGATAGTAAAACGCGCCGACGGGATACACGTCGATGATCTGGATCAGCCCGCCGATGTGGTCGGCGTGCAGGTGCGACGCGACGACGACGTCCAGCCCGACGACGTTGCGCGCGTCCAGATAGGCCGACACCGTTTCAAAAGCGCTCTGCGGCCCGCCGTCGACCAGCATGGTTTTGCCGGACGGGGATTCGAGGAAGATACTGTCGCCCTGGCCGACGTCCAAAAACGCAACCGTCAGCCCTTCGCCTGCGTCCGTCTGTTCCGCGGCCGCGGGCGCCTGCTGCGTCGTTTCGGCGGTGGGGCGTGCTGTTTCTGCCGCATCGGACGCGTCGCTGGCGGATGCTCCTTTGAACAGGGTGATACAAAGCGCCGCAGCCGCAAGCACGAACAGCAGGATCGCAACGAGCAAAATGCGGTTATTTCGTTTTTTTCTTTGTTCCGGTTCGTTTTCCTCGCTGAGCCGGTTCCAGTCATAGTCCATACGGACAATCATAGCATACCGGCATCCGGATTCACAGGGGGACAGAAACGTCGCTTTTCGCATTTTTTGCATGAAAAACCGCCCGGAGACGCCCGATTCCGGCAGATTGCAAAGGAAATGTGGCAAAATTCTTTCATATATTAAATTTCTATTGACAACCGGGGCCGGAAACGGTAATATACGAGTGTACTATAACAGCTAGTACACTAGTTTGGGAAGGGGGCAGCGCAATGATTCAAATCGACCGGTTCGGACGTACGCCGATCTATGAACAGATTATCGATCAAATACAGCGACTGATTATTACGGGCGTACTGAAGGCGGGCGACCAATTGCCATCCGTGCGCACACTGTCTCAGGAGCTTTCGATCAATCCGAATACGCTGCAAAAGGCATATTCGGAGCTGGAACGGCGCGGCGTGTGCGTCAGCGCCCCTGGAAACGGAAGATTCGTGACCGATAATGCCGTTTCCGTAATAGGAGAGAGTATGGAAGAGCAAATCGAAGAGATCAAACGCATTGGCAGGGAGCTGTATGTGGCCGGAATCCCGATCGAACGGGTGCTCGAAGCAATAGAATCCGCATACGGAAAGGAATCAAAGGTGTAAAACGATGATAAAGGCAAGAAAGTTGACCAAGCGCTTCGGCGAAGTGGAAGCGCTCGTCAATCTCAACTGCAATATCCCGCAGGGATGCATCTA
>CAYUUB010000301.1:0-2966 GCA_964447725.1 uncultured Oscillospiraceae bacterium | reverse complement strand
ACTTCGGGCCGGACTTTGCTTCTTCTTTTGTTACCTATGTATTTTATCCCAACAATGGCCGATATTTGAACGATCTGTCAATAAGCGCTGCACGGGGCGTATACGTTTATTCGGCAGCGGTACAGGGAAGGACGACCCGATCGCCGCCGGCTATCCGGAAAGAAATGGAAACAATTGTTTGAATGCGGCGCAATTGATGATATAATACATCCTATGGACGGATTAACGTTTCTCGGCCGTCTGGCCGGCGGGATGTCGCTTGGCGGCGCATATTATTTTTGCGGAGAGGACCCGTACAGCCTGGACAAAGGGATGCGGGCCGTCGTCGGCGTGACCAACCCCGACCTGCGGGATATGAACACGCAGTTTTTAAAAACGCCTGCCCCGGCGGACGTTCGGAACGCCGCCGAAACGCTCCCGTTCTTCGACGAAAAGCGCGTGGTCGTCGTGACCGATTTCGACGCGGACACCGCCGGCGCGCTGACCGAGTATGCGCTGACGGTGCCGGAAACCACGGTTCTCGTGTTCATGCGCGGCGGCAAGGCGCCTTCGGCGAATCCGCTATACAAGGCGCTCGACCAGCAGGGCCGCGCCGTTTCGTTCGACCCTTTAAGCCAGCAGCAGGCGACCGCGTTTTTGGAAAAACGCGCAAAGGCCAACGGCATCCCGCTCGAGCTTGCGGCGGCGCGGCTGATGGTGCAATATCTCGGCGTGGACCTCGGCGCGCTGGAAAACACGCTGCTTATGCTCGGCGCATACGTCGGTTATGGGAATCAGGTTACGAGAAAGGCGGTCGAAACCTGCGTTAATCCTTCCAGCGAATACAAGGTGTTCGCCATTATGGACCAGCTCTGGGCGGGAAACAAGCGCGCGGGCATGGCGGAACTCACCGGGCTTGTGAACAGCCCGACGGAGTCCGCAATCGGTCTGGCGACGCTGTTTGAGCGAAATATCCGCGTCGTCGTCAACGCAAAACAGATGCTGCTTTCCGGCAAAGCGGAGGCGCAGATCGCCGGTGCGCTCGGCGTTGCGCCGTTTATCGCGCAAAAGGCCGTTCGCAACGCCAAAAAGCGCTCGCTGGCCGAACTCAACGGCGCGCTTAACGCGTTTGCAAGCGTTGAATGGAAGCAGAAGCAGGGAACGGCGAAAGCCGAAAGCGAACTGCTGCTCGCCTGCTATGAAAATTTCTGATACTCGTTTCAGACAATTATTATGATACCCAAAGGAGTCAAACCGGATATGCTGAAGCACATGATCTTTACAAAGTTCGAGAATCCCGAAGAACAGGCGAAAGTGGCCGGCGAAAAGCTGATGGCGCTGAAGGACAAAATCCCGCAGATCGTTTCCATCGAAACCGGTCTCGACTGCCTGCACTCCGCGCGCAGTTACGATCTTGCGCTGATCGTCACGTTCAACAGCCGCAAAGATCTGGAAATCTACGACAGCCACCCGGCGCACGCGGAAGTGCGCGCGTATATCAGGGCGCACCGGACGGCGACGGCGTCGGTGGATTTCGAATACTGATTCGGCGCGGCCGAACCGGCCGGAACGCCGGGACGAACGAAAGGAGCTTGCGAGCAGTGTTAAAATATATCGTACTATTTAAATTCCGCGATCCGGAGGAGTGCCTGCCGACCGTGATTGAAAAGCTGCACGGCATGATGGGTAAAATTCCGGAGATCCTGTCCATGGAGACCGGCGTGGACGTCTGGCATAACGGCGCGCGCAGTTACGACCTCGCGCTGACCTGCACGTTCGAAAATATGGAAGCGATCGAGGTTTACGACAAGCACCCGCTGCATCAAGAGGCGCGCGAATACATCTATGCGCACCGGCTCGACGGGAAAACGGTCGTCTATGAGATTTCATGAACGAATTTAAGGTCGTATCCGAATATCGGCCGGCCGGCGACCAGCCGGAGGCGATCGACCGCCTGGCGGAGGGCGTTTTACGCGGGGACCCGGCGCAGGTGCTGCTCGGCGTGACCGGCAGCGGCAAAACCTACACCATGGCGAAAGTGATCGAGCGCGTGCAGAAACCCACGCTCGTCATTGCGCACAACAAAACGCTTGCGGCGCAGCTCTGCGCGGAGTTTAAGGAGTTTTTTCCGGACAGCGCGGTCGAGTTCTTCGTCAGCTATTACGATTACTATCAGCCGGAGGCGTACATCCCGTCGTCCGACACCTACATTGAAAAGACCGTCGACATCAACGACGAGATCGACCGGCTCCGCTACAGCGCGACCAGCGCGCTCAACGAACGACGGGACGTCATCATCGTTTCGTCGGTTTCGTGTATCTATGCGCTCGGCGATCCGGAAGAGTATATGCGCATGTCCGTTTCGCTCAGGAAGGGCATGGAGATTTCGCGCGACGAGGTCGTGAAAAAACTGGTCGACATTCAGTTCCAGCGCAACGACATCGACTTTTCCCGCGGGACGTTCCGCATCCGCGGCGACGTGCTGGATATCTTTCCCGTCTCCAGCGCGGGCACCTGCGTGCGTGTGGAGTTCTTCGGCGACGAGGTCGAGCGCATCGTGGACGTCAACTCGCTCACCGGCGAACTGCTCGGCGAGCGTTCGCACGTCGCCGTGTTCCCGGCGTCCCACTATGCCACGAGCCGCGACAAACTGAACGCCGCAATCGACGACATCTGGGCGGACGCGCTCAAGCGCAGGGACGAATTTACCGCGATGGACCGGCTGATCGAGGCGCAGAGGATCGAGCAGCGGACCCAGTACGATATCGAGATGATGCGTGAGATCGGTTATTGCAGCGGCATCGAGAACTATTCGCGCTATTTCGACGGCAGGAAGCCCGGCCAGCCGCCGTTTACGCTGATCGACTATTTTCCGAAAGATTTCCTGTTGTTTATCGACGAAAGCCACGTGACCATTCCGCAGATCGGCGCGATGTACCGCGGCGACCTTGCGCGCAAGACGTCGCTGGTCGACTACGGCTTCCGCA
>CAYUUB010000300.1:0-3004 GCA_964447725.1 uncultured Oscillospiraceae bacterium | reverse complement strand
CTCCACTGTTCTTATTACTATACTATAATCTTGCGCTAAATGTGTACATTTTTCATCATTTGTTCAGTTTGCGTCCATATCCGCGCGGTTTTTGCGTTCGAGCGTCTCCACGCGCCTCATCAGCATCTCGAGTTGCTGCTCCACCGGATCGGGCAGGTGCACCTGATCGAGGTCGACGCCGGCCTCTCCGCTCATACCGGCAAGGTTCTTCACGCAGCGGTCGGTGTCTTTGCATTCGCAGTCCTCGCTGCACTGGCCGACATGGTCGCACGGGATCTTGCAGCCGTAGAGCCGGACGACGTGTCCCGGCACGCCGACGACCGTCGAAAACGGCGGAACGTCCCGAAGCACGACCGCGCCCGCGCCGATCTTGGCGTGCCGCCCGACACTGAGGGGGCCGAGGACGCTTGCGCCGGCGGCTATGGTCACATGGTCGCCGACGGTTGGATGGCGCTTCCCGACGTCCTTGCCGGTACCGCCGAGCGTCGCGCCCTGATAGAGCGTAACGTCGTCCCCGACCACCGCCGTTTCGCCGATGACGACGCCGTTGCCGTGGTCGATAAACAGCCGCTTGCCGATCACCGCCGCGGGATGGATGTCCACGCCCGTGCGGAAACGGCACCACTCCGAAATCATGCGCGCAAGCAGCTTCATGCCGTGCGCGTAGCAATAGTGCGCGCGCCTGTGCATGCGTACCGCGCGGAAGCCCGGATAGCAGAACAAAACCTCCATCGCGCCCTTTGCCGCGGGGTCGCGGTCGAGTACAACCTGAATATCGCTTTTCAGCGTTTTAAACATCGTCGTTTCACCTTTCGCGCAGGATTCGGCCCGCGCACGTTCGCTTCTGTTCTCCGTCGGTCGAGCGTTTTATGTAAAACGTTCAAAGCGCGTCCCCGGAATCTTCTCCGGGCGCTTCAAACGAGCCGCAAATACATCGGTAAAAAATAAAAACACATTTCATCCATAAAGACGAAATGCGTTCGCGGTCCCACTTTACTTGGGGAAATCACATGGTTTCCCCCGCTCAGCGCCTTAACGCGGCGGTCACGTCCGCCGGTACTAAAAACGCTTAAGCGTTCCTTTATCGGCGGCGGCTCTCGGGAGGCACTTCGGCGCATCGCTGTCCGGATCGGCTTTCAGCCGGTGACCGATCTTCTCTGGCGGCAAATGCAACTGCGCTTACTCTTTCCCGATCAACGCCTTTGTTATTTTGTTAATATGTACAAGTTTATGTACGGACGGCCTGTTTGTCAAGCATGTTTTTCACTTTTTAACATTCACTGTGGATACGCCTTCGCTCGTTACCCCTTGTCAAATCCGGCAATCTGGGCAATAATAAGATGTTTATAATAATCAGGATAACTAAGGGGAGATTGGGTCTTATGAAAATGTCCGCATTGATCGGCGAGCGCTATAAAGAAAAGCCCGCCGACTGCACGATTGAAAGCCACGCACTGATGGTGCGCGGCGGTTACATCAAGCAGGTCAACACCGGGGTCTACACGCTGCTGCCGCCCGCGCGCCGCATCACGCAAAAAATCGAACGCATCATCCGCGAAGAGATGGACCGCATCGACGGTCAGGAGGTGCTCTTCCCCGTCGTTCTGCCCGCCGACCTCTGGAAGGAGTCCGGCCGGTTCACGAGCGTCGGCAAAGAACTCGTCCGCCTCAAGGACCGCATGGGCGCGGACATGGTGCTCGGCATGACGCACGAGGAGGCCGCCGTCCATCTCGCGCGCGACGCGGCGAAAAGCTATGCAAAATACCCGTTCATGATCTATCAGATACAGACCAAGTTTCGCGACGAGCCGCGCTCCCGCGGCGGGCTGATCCGCGTGCGCGAGTTCACCATGAAGGACGCGTATTCCTTCCACACTTCGCAGGAGGACCTGGAGGCATACTATCAGCGCTGCTATGAAGCCTACGAGCGCATCTTCAAACGCGCGGGCTGCAAAAACGTCATCGCGGTGCTGTCCGATTCCGGCATGATGGGCGGCAGCATTTCGCACGAGTTCATGCTGCTCACCGACATCGGCGAGGACACGCTGGTCATCTGCGACAACTGCGACTTCAAGGCGAACCTCGAGGCCGCGGAAAGCATTGTGGACAATTCCCCACTGTCCGCGGCCGAACCCCTCAAGCTCGTGCCCACGCCGGGCATGGCGAGCATCGAGGAAGTCGCGGGATTCCTCAAAAAGCCGCATAGCGCAACGTGCAAGGCGGTCGTATATCAAAAGAACGCGGACGATTCCTACGTCGTCGTGTTCGTCCGTGGCGATCTCGAAGTCAACGAAACCAAACTCCGCAACTTTCTCCGCGAAGAGGTGCACGCCGGGGCGGTCACACCGGAAAGCGGCATCGTCGCCGGATTCATCGGTCCGATGGGGCTGGACGCCAAAAAAATCACGATCGTGTTCGACCGTTCGCTATCCGGCATCGGCGCGCTGGTCTGCGGTGCGAACAAAATCGGCCACCATTACACCGGCTTCAACATCGAGCGGGATTATGGAAACGTCGAGTATGTCGACGTCGCCAAAGCCGTCGAAGGCGGCATTTGCCCCGTCTGCGGTAAACGCACGCTGAAAATCAGCAACGGCATCGAGGTCGGCAACATCTTCCAGCTCGGCACAAAATACACGAAGTCCATGAACATGCAGTACCTCGATGAAAACGGCGAGCTGAAATACCCCATCATGGGTTGTTATGGCATTGGCGTCGGCCGCCTCGCCGCTTCCGTATGCGAGGAAAGCCACGACGAATACGGCCCGATCTGGCCGATTTCCATCGCGCCATGGGAGGTGCAGGTCTGCATCCTGCGCGCCGACAAGGAAGAACCGAAGCGCATCGGGACCGAGCTTTACGAAGCCCTGGAGAAGGCGGGCGTGGACGTGATTATGGACGACCGGCTCGTCAGCGCGGGCGTCGTCTTTTCGGAGGCCGACCTCATCGGCGCGCCGATTCGCGTCACCGTCAGCCCACGCAACCTCAAGGACGGCATGGTCGA
>CAYUUB010000299.1:0-3005 GCA_964447725.1 uncultured Oscillospiraceae bacterium | reverse complement strand
CGTAAAACGGCCTGTCCGTTTTTCCCAAAGAAAAAGGCGGAATAGACCGCCAAAATAATCCGCGCAGGATAAAGCAGCCTCGTTCGGCTGCTTTTATATGTTTTCGCGCCATTCCGCGAGCACGCTTTCCAGCTTGCCGAAGCGTTTCAGGCAGGCGATATATTCCGCGACGCTGTAAACGTTCGCAAGGTCTTTTTCGTTCAGCCCGCGAAACGTGTACAACTCGTCCCAGAGCAGGCTGCTGCCCTCCACGCAGAACCAGCCGGACGCGAGATCGACGCCGACGAAGATATCGAGCCCGGCAAAGCACGCGTCCTGCCGGTCGTAGAGGTCCTCCCCCGCGCCGGTCCGCGCCACAAGAAAGCAGGCGGGTGCGGGCTGCGCGCCTTCCGGCAGTTGCTCGCGCAGCGCGTCGTTCGACAAAACGTTGCCGACGACGACCTGCTTCGCCGTCTCGTTCGCGAGTTCCTTCAGCGGATATCGTTGCTTCAAAAACGCAACCACCTGCCCGCCGCTCTTCCTGTTCGGGCGCAGGCGGCCGCGGTACGCTTCATACGTTTGTTTCCATTGCGCCGTCAGCTCCGGGGTGGCGGGCGTCGTCAGCATGGCGATCGTCTCCCCTTTCTCAAAATCGTTTTTATATTATAACACCGGCCGAGCCCACGCGCCCGTTTGCTACCCAAAATCACAGGTTTGTGAAAAAACGGGACAAACAAACGCAACGGTTCATGTTCGTTTTCGTATTTCACGCTACAATAGCTGGGAATACAGAGCGGCGGCGGCGTATGGTTTGCGTTTGGCAGTAAAAAACACAGATATACTGTTTTCGCAACCGTTGTTGTATAATAATGTCAACCTGAACATCCGGAGGCGAAGGCAACGATATGGAACCTTACGTAAAACTGGAAGGCGTAACGAAGGTTTACGATACGGAGGGCGTTGTGGTCAACGCCCTGCACGACGTGAGCTTCACGATCGGCAAAGGCGAAATCTGCGTGATCGTCGGCCAGTCCGGCGCGGGCAAGACGACACTTTTAAACGTGCTCGGCGGTATGGACACGCTGACGTCCGGCAAGGTGTTTTTAGGCGACGAGGAGGTTTCCGCGTATACGAAGCGCCAGCTGACCCGCTACCGCAGGGAGGACGTCGGCTTCGTGTTCCAATTTTACAACCTTATCCCGAACCTGACCGCGCTGGAAAACGTCGAGATGGCCACGGAGCTGTCGAAAGCGCCGTTTTCCGCTGAGGACATTCTGCGCGGCGTCGGGCTGAGCGAGCGGAAGAACAACTTCCCCGCGCAGCTCTCCGGCGGCGAGCAGCAGCGCGTCGCGATTGCGCGCGCGCTTGCGAAAAACCCGAAGCTGTTGCTTTGCGACGAGCCGACCGGCGCGCTGGACGACAGCACGGGCAAGTCCGTTTTAAAGCTTTTGCAGGACGTCAGCCGCGAAAGGGGTATGACGGTGCTCATTATCACGCACAACAGCGCGATCACCGGCATGGCGGACCGCATTGTGCGCATCAAAAGCGGCGCGATCGCCTCTGTCAGGCAAAACGAACATCCGAAACCGGTCGAGGAGATCGAATGGTGATGCGCGCGCATTCCGCATGGAGAAAGAACCGCCGCCGGGAGGTTCGGCATACGCTGGGACGATATCTGGCGATCCTTGCGATCGTCGCGCTCGGCGTCGGCTTTTTCGCCGGACTCAAGGTGACCAAGGGCGCCATGATCGACACCGGCGAACAGTATATCGACGAACACAACATGTACGATTACGAGCTGCTCACCACGCTCGGCATCACGGCCGACGAGGTGGACGGCATCGCCGCGCTTGACGGCGTCGAATATGCCGAGGGCGCGTACAGCGTCGACTTCCTCGCCGAACTGCAGGACGGTTCGTCCTGCGTGCTCGCGGCGCACTCCATTTCGGACACGGTCAACACCCTCAGCCTGACGGCGGGACGCATGCCGCAGGAGGCCGACGAATGCATCGCCGACGCGCGCGAATTCAGTGAAAGCGACGTCGGCGCCACGGTCGTCGTTTCGACCGACAACGACGAGGACACGCTCGATTCGTTCGCATACCAAACGTACACCATCGTAGGCCTTGCCAACTCCGTGAATTACCTGAATCTGGAGCGCGGGACGACCAAGCTCGCCGGGGGCAAGGTCAGCGCGTTCCTCTACCTGCCCACGGACGGTTTTTCGCTGGATTATTTTACCGAGATGTATGTGACGCTCGTCGACGGCGGCAGCATCTTCAGCGACGAGTACAACGACGCGCTCGACGCGATGGAGCAGCCGCTGACGGACGAAATCGAGCTTCTGGCGCAGCAGCGTTACGAAGACCTCGTGCGGGACGCGCAGGACGAGATCGACGATGCGGAAGACGAATACAACGACGCACAGGACGAGTACGACCAGAAGAAGGCGGACGCGGACCAGGAACTCCAGGACGCATGGGACGAGCTGGAGGAAGCGGACGACGAGATCAAGAACGGCTGGTACGCCGTGTACTGGAGCGAGGCGCGTTTGTCCGACGCGGAGGACGAATATAACGACGGAAAGGCGGAGTACGACCAGGCGGTTTCCGATTACAACACTGCGAAATCCACGGCGGACGCACAGTTCGACGCGAGCCAGCAGACGATCGACAGCCAGCGCACGCAGCTCAACGCCGCGCTGGCGGACGCGCAGGCCGCGGGCAACGCGGTGCTGGTCGCGCAGATTCAGGCACAGCTTGCCGCGCTGGACGCCGCACAGACGCAGCTGGACAACCAGCGGGCGGCGGCGGACGCGCAGTTCGCCGCAACGAAAGCGCAGCTGGACGAAAAGGGAGCCGAACTGGACACGGCGAAAGAAACGATACAGGCCAGCCGGGAAAAGATCTGGGCCTCGCGCAAACAACTCAGGCTCGCGCGCGAGGGTTACAACGACGGCCTGCAGGAGTACAACGACTCGAAAGCCGAGGCGGACGAGGAACTGAGCGACGCGGCGCAGAAGCTCG
>CAYUUB010000298.1:0-3045 GCA_964447725.1 uncultured Oscillospiraceae bacterium | reverse complement strand
GCCGACCCCGACATTTGAGCCGACTCCTTCGCCGACCCCGACGTTCGAGCCAAGCGTAACCCCGGAAGGGCAGACGGACGATCCGGCGGCATCGGACGAAACGCCGTCGCCGACACCGAGCGCGACGCCAACGTTCGAACCGACCCCATCCCCAACGCCGACGTTCGAACCAACCCCGTCCCCGACGCCGACGTTTGAGCCGACCCCGTCCCCGACGCCGGACATTGAAACGGTGCGGCTCAGCCAGGTTTCCACAAGCTTTACGTTTGCGGAGATGGAGGAAGCGGGGCTGTACACGGCGACGAACCTGAAAATTTACTATGCCGAGCCGACGGACGGCGGCTGGCTGCTGCTGCACGCGCGCTATGGTCACGGCGTCGGCATGAGCCAGCGCGGAGCCCAGCAGATGGCGAACCTCGGCAAAACATACCGTGAAATCCTGAGTTTCTATTATCCGGGTGCGACCATGGGCACCATGGAGTATACCTTCCCGGAGGCGGTTGCAAACGTGCAGCCCGAAACGGCGACGACCAGCGCGTCGACCGGCAAGGTGCAAAACGGTTCCGTCAACCTGCGCGCAAAGGCTTCCACAAGCGCGGACATTATCGAAACGCTTGCGCAGGATACGCCGCTGACGCTGCTTGGCATGACGGGAGGCTGGTATTATGCTTCCGCGCCGAGCGGAAACACAGGTTACATCCGGCACGATTATGTGCTGCTGACCGGCAGCAATATGATCGCGCAGGGCGTGATCAGCGGCAGCGCGGTGAACTACCGCACCGGGCCGGGCACAAGCTATTCGACGATCGGCCAGCTATCGCTGGATACGCAGCTTGGCATTTACGGCATGGTTGACGGCTGGTATAAGATTAAAGCCATGACGACCGGAACCGAAGGCTTTGTGAGCAAGGATTACGTCACCATCACGCAGGGCGTTGCTTCCAGCACGACGGTCCCGGCAACGGCCGAACCGGCCGATACGCCCGCGCCGACTCCGACAGGCACGCCGACCGCAACCCCGACGGCGACGCCAACCGTTGAGGGTGCAACGCCGACCCCGCTCGTCATCGGGCAGACAACACCGACGCCGACGGCGGCGCCGACCGCAACGCCGTCGCCCACGCCGAGCACGACCGTCGCGCCGGAGTACGCCGCGGCCGGCATCATCAACGCCTCCGGCGTGAACGTCCGTGCGGGAGCGAGCACGACGACGAAAAGCTATGGCAAGCTTATGAAAAATACGTCGCTCGGGCTATATGAAAAGATCGGCTCCTGGTATCGTGTCCGCGTATTGTCGACGGGGCTGGACGGCTACGTCTACGCCAAATACGTCACCATAACCCAGACGTCGTCGGGCAATGCCGGCGGTTCGTCGTCCGGCAGCAGCGCAGGCTTTATCAACACATCCGGGGTGAGCGTCCGCACGGGGGCGAGCACGCGATACAACCGTCTCGGCACGCTCGCGCGCTATACGAGCGTGAAGGTCGTCGGCTCCGTCGGAAGCTGGTATCAGGTGGAAATCCCGAGCGTGGACGCAAGCGGTTATGTGTTTGCAAAATATGTGACGCTTACCGAAACGGTCAAAACGACGACCGAAACGGGCGTGATAACGGCGACACTGGATTTGCGCTCGCAGCCTTCGACGAGCTCCGCAACCAAGATATTGCTCACGATGGATGAAGGCACGACCGTCACCGTGTACTCGACGGCAAACGGATGGTGTTATATAAACTGCAGCGGCACGCAGGGATATTGCATCGCATCGTGCGTTAAAACGGACTGACCGTCGAAGAGAATTAAAGGACGAACCGGGTAATTATGGACAAAAAGCTGTTGAATCGAATCTTCCTGCTGTCGGCTGCGGGCGTATTGCTTCTGCTTGGCGCGATTGGCGCGATTCGGGCGCTTCAGCCGGAAGAGCCGGACGAACTGGTCGTTTTCGACGAGGCGGAAGCCGAAGTAATCGACATACAGGCCGTGGAGGTCACGCCTACGCCGTCGCCGGAGCCGGTATCGTATGAAAACACGGTAACGCTGCTGGTCGACCGCAATCCTGTGATGACGCTGGCTTCGGAATACGAAGCCAAGCAACTGCTGTGGGATTACCTGACGCTCTGCGCGGTCGCCCCGGACGGCGAGCGTTTCCTTTCGGCAAAGTTCGACTGCGAGCTGATTCTGACACAGGCCGACCCGCATGTGCAGCCGATGGACGCGCATGAAGCGCTGGCTTTGCTGGAAGGCAATCCGCAGATCGTGCCGGTGTATGTGACCACGCAGCGGATCACGTATGCGGAAGCCAGCCCGGACGTGCAGGAAAGCACGGCGGATGCGCTGGCAAAGGGAACGCGCATCTTTACGCAGATCGGCGCGGGTGTCAAGACGGAAACGATCACGCAGGTCGCTTACCGGGCCGGCGAGGCCGTCGAACTGGGCCAGCCGGTGACGGTCACGCTGCGCGAGGCGCGCGCAACGATCATCCGCACGGGCGCGTACACGAAAAAAGACACCTCCGGCACGGCGCAGCGCCTGGAAGGCCCGGAAGGCAAGGATGCGGGCGATCTTGCGCTGACGTATCCGATGCGCGGACAGATGGCGGCGTTTTTCGGATACAACGCGGGCGTAATGAACAACGGCATCGACATCACCAACAATGCCGGAACAAAGATCGTTGCGCCGGGCGAAGGCCTGGTCGTCTACTGCGGTGAGCGAGGGGCTTACGGATTCGTCGTCGATATCGACCATGGCAACGGGTTTGTTTCCCGCCTTACGCACCTTGCGGACGTGCAGGTCGAAATGAACCAGCGCGTGTTTCAGGGCGATCAAATCGGCACGCTTGCCGAAGACGAGGACGGCGGGAAACCGGTTTTTCACTATGAACTGCTGGTCGACGGCATCCCGTACAATCCACTGTATTATTTCGGCTAAAACACGAACGGATCAAAAGCGGCGGCCTTTCTTTCGGCCGCCGCTTTTTTAAAAATCAGGCTTATAACGCTTCGCGCAGATATTCCTCCAGCTTTTTTTTGACCCGCTGGATGGCGTTGT
>CAYUUB010000297.1:0-3096 GCA_964447725.1 uncultured Oscillospiraceae bacterium | reverse complement strand
TTTCCCCATCGCCTCGCGGATCATGCTCTCGAGCACGTCGTCGTTGAATTCGATCGCCGCGTTCGGGTCGTCGGTTGCGGCCGGCGCCTGCGTCGGTTCGCTTGCCGCTTCCGCCGTTGCTTCGGCGGTCGATTCGACCGTCGCCTGTTCTTCCTCCGCCGCGGGCGACGCGCACGCCGTCGCACCGAAGGCCAGCAGGCACGCCATAACAATGCAGAGTATCCTTTTCATTTGGTTTCTCCTTATTGATTTGTTTTATGATCGCTTCGAACGAATGAGCGGCGCGTGCAGACCCCTGCACACGCCGGCAACGCAGCCGCCGCTGCTGCCTCTGATATGCGCTTTTTAGATTATACCATCGTATCGTACTGATTTGGTATGCTTCCTGCACACAGCGCAAGCTTTTTTACATATTCCGTTCGCGGCTGCTTTGTTGCACGTCCCAGCCGGAAAGGCGGGCTCTACTTGGCTGCAAAACTTGAACAGCCAGAGGGCTGTTTACCTCTTCGCTGCTCGCCTCGCTGCACCGCCCACTGGGCGCGCTCGCCTATGCCCTCTTGAACCCGCCGGGTACAAGTTGCCGCAACTCCAAATCCGCCACGCAAGATGAAATAAAGAAAGGCTCCAAAGGGAACCTTTCTTTATTTTGGTCTGGGTGAGAGGATTTGAACCTCCGGCCTCTTGAACCCCATTCAAGCACGCTACCAAACTGCGCTACACCCAGAAATATTCGATTGATTTTTCAATTGGAAACCTTGCCTATCATAGCATTTGACAGGTAAAAAGTCAACACTCGGACAGACGGATTCCACATGCTTTTTCAGCGCAAGTGACCATCTGCAACAGCGACTGTAAAAGGAAGTTTCGACCGCGCAAGGGCCGCCAGTTTAAGACGGCCCTTGATGCAAGATCGTTTATAAGTCCGTATGTTTAGGCTCACAGTAAAAGCGTTTTGTCTTCGCCCATGCCCATCATGCCGTCCAGTACGTACGCGTTGCCGTCCTCGTCCCGAACGTAACCCTCCAGATGCCCGAACGCGATATAATAGTCGATATTGACGATGCCGGTATGCAGGATCATCGCGTGCTGCGCGTCCACGAGGAAGCGTACGCTGACCATGTCGTGCTCGTCGCGCACGGTCCACTCGGCGTGCCCGTCGAAGTCTTTGCTCGCGCGGTCGCGCGTGAACGTGACGGGGGGCAGCAGGCTGGTTTCGTTTTCCAGCCAGATGAGGTTTTCGTTGTAATCCTCCTGATCGATGCTCTGGTTGCGGGTCAGGTTGAACGCAAAGAGCCGCTGCGCACCGTCCGTTTCGTTGATCCCCATCGTCGTCACCCAGTCGTAGTGCGCGTGCCTGGGGTAGTAGCCGCGGTGATCGTCGATAATCGCGACGGAGCGCTCGTTGCTCGTCAGGACCTTGCCGCCGAGCGTGATGCTGCCCGTCACGCGGAAGAAGTCCTTCTGGGTGTAGAGCGGACGGTTGGGCCCGAAGGGGATGCTCACGATGCTGGGCTTGCTGATCCGCGTCAGTTCCAGCTCGTATGCGACCGTCCCGTCTTTGGACGCGTGGTGCCCGGAGAGTTCGCAGACGCCTTCGTCAAAGCGGTTGCCGTAACGGACGGAGCAGTCCTTTGTTTCCGCAAGCGCGGTGCTGCCGCCGACAAGGCTCGGCGCGATTTTCACCTTGCCGTTCGGCAGGGTGGCGTCCCAGACCGAGATCTGTTTCGTCTGTTTGTCGTAAAAGAGGTGGAGTACCTTTCCGAACAGGCCCATGTCACTGAGGGCAATCAGCAGCACGCCTTCGTCGAAATGTACTTCCGTCGCTTCCCAGAGCGTCAGCTTCAGGCGGTTGAACGCCTGCGGGGCCTCGGTCGGCCGCTTGGCGCGGACAAAGTCCATCTTTTGAAATTCCCTGTCGAACGTGCCGAACGCGCAGGCACCGTTCTCACTCACAATGTTTTCCGGCGTCCGGACGGCGCGCCGCTTCTCCGAGATGTAGCCGCTGAAGCTCCCCATACAATCTCCCTCGCAATTCAGTTTTTCTGTTTTTAGTTCCTGTGGAATAAATGGAAACGACGATCTGCGAAATCTGATAAACGCAACGAACTGTAATGAACTGTAATGAACAAGAATCTATAAAGAAACACGGGTCTAACTAAATCATACCCGATTTGCGGGGAAAAAGCCAGAGGGCCCTGGCAAAACCGGCGCAAAAACGCCCGGCGTGTTCCGCCGGACGTTATACCTGTCAAAGCATTTCCGGGACGCTAGAGGCCGCAGCCGCCAATCTGCACTTTCGGAATTTTAGAAACACACCCTAAATAAGTTCCTCCGGTTCTTCCGGCAGCGGATGCACCTGCACGAGCAGGCGGATCACCCGCAGTTTGCGGCGCTTTTTGATCGTTATGGTCAGGTTGCGGTAATCGAACCGGTCGCCGACGCGCGGATACCGGCCAAGCTGCTCAATGGCCCAGCCGCCGAGCGTGGTGTTGTCGTCGTCGAAGTCGCGATCGTCGATGTCGAGTTCCTCAAAGAAATCCTCGATACGCATATCCGCGTCCACATCGTAACGGTTGCCGCCGAGGGAAACGATCTCCTCGTCGACCTCGTCGGACTCGTCCCAGATATCGCCGACCAACTGTTCGAGTACGTCCTCCATGGAGAGGACGCCCATCGTCCCGCCGTACTCGTCGGTCACGACGACGAGATGGCTCTTGCGTTTCTTCATCATCTTGAGCACGTCCGGCAGCGCCATGGTCTTGTGGACGAACGCGGCAGGCATCATCATTTGGCCGATGTTGATCTCCGCGCCGTCGGCCAGCGCCTTGAATACGCGGTTGAGGTGCAGCACGCCGATGATGTTGTCGATCGTGTCCCGGTAGATCGGGATACGCGAGTACGGCGAGGCAAAGATCGTCTTAAGGATTTCGTCCTTATCGTCGTCGATGTCGATGGCGATCATGTCCACACGCGGCGTCAGGATTTCGTAGGCGAGCACCTCGTCGAAGTCCAATGCGCTCTGCAGCAGGTCCGCGCGGTCCTCGTCGATCACGCCTTCGTCTTCGACGGTGTCGAGGATGGTTTCAAGGTCGTCCT
>CAYUUB010000296.1:0-3112 GCA_964447725.1 uncultured Oscillospiraceae bacterium | reverse complement strand
GCGGCGCCGAAGGGGAATGCGCAACAAACTCTCAGGCAAAAGGACCGATACCCGACGAAGCTTCGGAAAGCCGTCCGTGCTTGCGGGCGGCACCGACGAGGCAATTTCGCACGATGGATCGATACGGACGTGCGGAAGAATCTTTCAGGTTCAGATACGGGGCGCGCGACGTTGTTCGCGCACCTCGTTTTTCTATGTTCTTTTACAGAACGAACCATCAAATCTTTGGAGGGAACAAACATGAATCTGCAAAACGACCGCAAGTACACCGAATCCCATGAATGGCTCCTCGATCTCGGCAACGGAACGTACCGCATCGGCCTGAGCGACTATGCGCAATCCTCGCTCGGCGATATCGTGTTCGTCGATTTGCCGCAAGTTGGCGACGCGCTGGAAAAGGGCGTTTCGCTGGGCGACGTAGAGAGCGTGAAAGCCGTTTCCGAGATCATCAGCCCGGTCACCGGCAAGGTCTCCGCCGTCAACGACGCGCTCGCCGCATCGCCCGAGGAGATCAACGGCGATCCGTACGGCGCATGGATCGTGGAAGTGACGGACGTGACCGATACGGCGGAACTGCTGGACGCGGAAGCGTACAAAGCCGTCTGCGAGCAGGCGTAACAGAGTGAGACGACAGCCCCGGCGCGATATCGCGGGGCTGTTCGCTTTAAACCTTTAACCGTCTTCATAACAACCGCGTTTTATAAAGGAGGGATTGCCTTGGGCGATTTTCTGCCATCCACGCAGCGGCAGCGCGAAGAAATGCTGAAAACGATCGGCGTTTCCGACGTTTCCGAGCTGTATTCGGACATTCCCGTACTCTTGCAGGAACAGGCCGAAAAAGCGGCCGCCGCTTTGCCGAAGGGCGTTTCGGAATTCGAGGCGCTCGAACAGCTCGGGGAGCTGGCTAAAAAGAACCGCGTGTTCGATGCGATCTTTCGCGGCGCGGGCGCATACCGGCACTATATCCCGCCGGTGGTGAGCCGCGTGGCCGCAAAGGAAGCGTTCGTAACGGCGTATACGCCGTATCAGCCGGAGATCAGCCAGGGGGTTTTGCAGGCGATCTTCGAATATCAGACCATGATAGCGGAACTGACCGGCATGGACGCGGCGAACGCGTCCGTGTACGACGGCGCGACCGCCGCCGCGGAGGCCGCCGCGATGTGCCGCGACCGTAAACGGCAAAAAACGCTGATTGCCGCCGGCGTGCATCCGGAAACGAAGGCGACCGTTTGCACCTATGCGTTCGGCGCGGACGCGGAGGTGGAAACCGTTCCGTCGAAAAACGGCATGGTCGACCCGGACGCGCTGGGCGGCTTGCTGGACGCGTCCGTCGCGAGCGTGATCGTACAGTCGCCGAACTATTTCGGCCTGATCGAGGACGTCGGCGCGATTGCGGAGATCGTCCATGCGGCGGGCGCAAAGCTCGTTGTGAGCATGAACCCCATCGCGGCGGCGCTTTTGAAACCGCCGGGCGAGTGCGGTGCGGACGTCGCCGTCGGCGACGGACAGCCGCTGGGCATGCCGCTGGGCTTCGGCGGGCCGTATCTTGGGTTTATGGCCTGCAAAAAGGAACTGACCCGCAAGCTGCCCGGACGCATCGTCGGACCGACGAGCGACGCGCAGGGACGGCGCTGCTTTGTGCTGACGCTGCAGGCGCGCGAACAGCATATCCGGCGGGAAAAAGCGAGCAGTAACATCTGCTCCAATCAGGCGTTGTGCGCATTAACGGCGGCGGCATACTGCTCTGCCATGGGGCCGGACGGCATACGCGAGGTCGCGCGCCAGTGTTACGACAAGGCGCACGCGCTGGCCGATGAACTTGGTAAAATCGATGGATTCGGGCTTGTCTATCCGGATGCGCCGTTTTTCCACGAATTTGTGACCCGAACGCCGACATTTCCAGAGCGTATCATGCGCGCGCTGGAGCAAACGAATATTCTCGGCGGGCTCCCGGTTGATGAAGGCATCCTCTGGTGCGCGACGGAACGGAACACGAAAGCGCAGATCGACGCGCTGGTTGCGGCGGTAAAGGAGGCGGTGAAATGAAGCTTTCATTTGAACGCAGCATAGCCGGGCGCAAGGGCTGCCGCATCCCGGCCTCCGATGTGCCGCACGCGGACATTTCCGAATCGCTGGTGCGAAAAACGCCGCTGCGTCTGCCGGAACTCTCCGAATCGGACGTAAGCCGCCACTATTCGGAGCTGGAAAAGCAGGTGTACGGCGTGAACGACGGATTTTATCCGCTCGGCTCGTGCACCATGAAATACAACCCCGCGGTCAACGAACTCGCGGCGGGGCTGGAAGGATTTACGGACGTGCATCCGCTCCAGCCGGAACGGACCGTGCAGGGGAGCCTTGAGGCGCTCGCCCTGACGGGCGAGCTGCTGTGCAAACTGGTCGGGATGCACGCGATGACGTTCCAGCCCGCTGCGGGCGCGCACGGCGAATTCTGCGGGTTGCTGCTCATCAAGGCATATCACCGGCACAACGGCGATACGGCGCGCACGAAGATCATCGTGCCGGATTCCGCGCACGGAACGAACCCGGCTTCCGCGAGCATGGCGGGCATGAGCGTCGTCAACGTCCCGTCCGCACCGGACGGGACGGTCGATCTGGACGCGCTGAGGAACGCGGCCGGGCCGGACACGGCGGGGCTGATGCTGACCAACCCGAACACGCTCGGCATCTTTGACCGGAACATCCTTGAGATCACGGAGATCGTCCATGAAGCGGGCGGACTCTGCTATTACGACGGCGCGAACATGAACGCGGTCATGGGGCGCGCGCGTCCCGGCGACATGGGGTTCGACGTTGTGCATCTCAACCTGCACAAGACGTTTTCAACGCCGCATGGCGGCGGCGGGCCCGGCGCGGGCGCGGTCGGCTGCAGAAACAAACTCGCACCGTTTTTACCGAATAAAATGCCGATTTACAGCGGCGGCGAACTGATGTTTGCCGACATGCGCGAGAGCATTGGCAGCATCAAGGCGTTTTACGGCAACTTCCTCGTCGTCGTCCGCGCGCTGTGCTACGTGACCATGCTCGGCGGCGACGGGCTGAAGGAAGCGAGCGAAACGGCGGTGCTCAACGCAAACTATCTGCGCACGCTGCT
>CAYUUB010000295.1:0-3130 GCA_964447725.1 uncultured Oscillospiraceae bacterium | reverse complement strand
CCGCGGGCGGTATGATATGATGAATTTGCGCAAGCGGTTGCGCAATCTTGCCCGTCGCATCTCCTTTGCGATTCGATAAAAATATGCCAGCAAAAAGACAAAACCTGATATTAGACGATATTGCGTCCGAACTCGGACTTTCGAAATCGACCGTATCCCGCGCCATATCCGGCAAAGGGCGCGTCAGCGATGAAACGCGCCAACGCGTTCTCGATTATGCGGAAACGCACGGCTTCACGCCGAACAGCATTGCCAGCAGCCTTGCGCGCTCGCGTACCAACAACATCGGCGTAGTGATTCCATCCGAAGCGTTTTCCAACGAAATCCCCTTTTTTCAGGAGTGCCTGATGGGCGTCTGCGAGGCGGCGGCCAAGCGCAGTTACGATGTGCTGGTCGCGACCATTGCGGAAGACGACATTTCGGTGCTGAAACGCATCGTTTCCAATCAAAAGGTCGACGGCATCCTCCTGACGCGGTCCCTTGTCCTCGACTACCCGGCGGACTTTCTGAAAAACGCGCGCGTGCCTTTCGTCACCGTCGGTTCCTCCAGCGATCCGAACATCGTTCAGGTCGACACCGATACGCGGACCGCTTGCAGAAACCTGACGCGTGAAACGCTTCAAAAAAGCAAAACCCGTGTCGCGCTGATTCTCGGTCCGGTTGCATACATCGTCAATCAGGATCGTCTCGACGGCTTTACATCCGCGTTTCAGGCCGCCGGTAAACCGGTCGAAGACGCGCTCGTCATAAAGGGCGTTACGGGCGGCAAGGCCGTCAAGGAAGCAGTTATGCAGGCGGTTGCCGCCGAAGCGGACTGTATCCTCTGCGGCGACGATTTCATCTGTGCAAAGGCGGCGGAACAGCTATTGGCAAGCGGCGTTACCGGCGTCCGCATCTCTTCTTTCTACAACAGCGACGTCATCCGTGATTACTCTCTCGTGGACTCTGTCGTAAATGTCGACGTGCGAAGCTACGGTTTCGCCGCCGGCGAAACTCTGATCAAGCTTCTCGAACACGAACCGGTCGAACAAAAAACCTACGTCAGCCACAGCATCCTGCATTACCACTGATGGAGCTCCGCATGCGCGGCGTAATTTCATTTCTTGATTGCGCAACCGGTTGTGCAGTAAAATCACGTTTTTATTACCGAATATTACAGCAAGGATTTGTACCAATGCCTCAATCCGACAAATTGATCCTCAACGTCATACATCGTCCGGAAATGTCGCCGGAATACTCTGAAACCGTCATGACGCAAAACGCGTCCGGCGCGGCTCAGGATCGTGCGCTCATGCGCGAATCTCTGGATATCTTCCGTTTGCAGCAGGAGATCGCCCATAAAAACGGTATTAAAACGACGATCCAGATGACATATGGCTCCCTGTTCTGCAGCGAGGCCGTCGCCATCGCCAAAGAGCACCACGAAACCTACGGGGACGAAATCGCGCTGACCCTTCTGGGGCTTCCCTGCAAGCAGTTCAAAGAAAAATACAAGACCGGGGAATTCTGCATCTGGATGTTTTCGAAAGAGGACAAGATTGCGATCATTCACGACGTCTTTGAAAAATTCCACGAGCAGTTCGGTTTTTATCCCGAATCGACCGGCTCCTATTATCTCGACGCGTGGCTGATCAATCATATTAAACGGCGGTATCCGTCCGTCAAGTGCGCGGTCGCGACCTGTTTTGAAGAAGGGCCGAAAGCCTACCACACCTGCAACAACTCCTGGTACACACTGATCGACGGCGGCCCCTGGAACCCTTGGATTCCTTCAAAGCAAAACACGCATGCGCCTGCGGCGAACGCGGGCGAGGACAGCGGCATCGTCGCCATCCCGCATATTTCGCGCGACCTCATCGCCTGCTACGACGGCAACGGTTCCAACTTTGGCACGCATCCGCAGAACGTTTTGCGCGGCATGATCTATAAGGACGGAAAATACCCGTATCTGTTTAACCTGATCGACCAGTACCGCCATCTTGCAACATACAACCGCGGTTTCTGTTACAACATGATGTTCGTCGGCCCCGGCTGGATGAACAAGCTCGGCCGCTGGGAAGCGCCGTACGAACTGCTGGTCAAGAGCTATGAGGACGGCATGGCCTATTACGCTTCGCTCAAGCAGAGCGGGCTGCTCGCCGATATGACCATGAGCGAACTGGCCGATTATTACAGGAGCACGCATACCTATTCCCAGCCGGAATGCGCGCTCTGGAGGGACATCCTCTACGGCTCGGAAAAACAGACGTTCTGGTATTGCGACCCGTTTATGCGCGCCGCGATCGACATGAACCAAGGCGGCGCGATCATCGATTTGCGGCCCTATGTCGCAAAACTCGATACCGAGATGGGCGTCGGCACCAAGCACATTCAGGATGTCAGCTATCCGTTTTTGATTCAGGCAAATTACCGCGCGGGCTTCTTTACGCATTACGCCGGCAAAGGCACGATCAAAAGCTGCAAAGTTTCCTATGGCGGAGAGGCAGCCGACCTCTGTCTCTGCCGGACGAAGGCGCATTTTTCAGACGAAGGCACCGCCCGCGTGCTGACGCTCGATCCCGTCGAGCTCAAGCTTGCCGGCCTGACAGCCAGCGTGCAGACGGTCTTCCGCTTTGAAGAAGGCAGCGCGGCCATCGAGGTGCGGCGCCACGTGCTTTCCGTCAGCGAACCCGGCGCAAAGCTGCGGTTTTCCGAATATATCATCGCCTGCTACGGCACGACCGAATATCCTGAGGACATGACGGGGATTACGCTCTCCGTCGGCAGCGGAGATCTGAACAAAACCATCGAATATGCTTATAAGTGCCGGGAAGAGACGGTTGAAAACGCGAACGTTGCAAGCGCCGTCGTCCCGCAGATACAAACGCGGGTTTCTCTGGAGTGTACCGACGCAGAGCGGGGATCGATCCGCGAAGGATATGCGTTTTCCCCTATGTTCACGCTGGAAATGGAAGCCGAAAAGGGTGAAAAGGAGACGTTGACCACATGGCTCAGGCTGGCAAAGGCAAACTGAACTATCGCTGTCCGTCGTGCTTCATGCGCGACCTCGACATCGATATGTTCTACGACCCCGACAAGGAAGAATATTACTGCATCCGCTGCTGCTACCACGGCAGCGAGCGGGACGTAC
>CAYUUB010000294.1:0-3133 GCA_964447725.1 uncultured Oscillospiraceae bacterium | reverse complement strand
GCCACGCAGAGCCAGTATGCTTCCGCGCAGAGCCTCTCCGTCGGCGGCAACTACTGGACCCCGACCGAAACGCTGGGCAACATCCTTGCCAACGGCAATCCAGACGGCACGGACCTTCAGCAACTGCTTGACGAAACCGTCGCGGGCGTCACGGCGGCCGTCGGCTGATCCTTTCTATCCAACCTCAGACCGCCGCGGAGCAGAATTCTGCTCCGCGGCGGCAACGTCATTTTTCGGAAAGGAATGCACCCATGAAAAAAAGAAAGCATGACGGTATACGGGGCTTTTTGCCCGTGCGCGCGGCAAAAAGCTGGCTCGCCGGGGACGCTTTTGTAAAACTGACGCCGCTTCTCTGGGGCGTGGGCTACATCCGCCGCAGGCAGTTTGTAAAAGGCTTTCTGGCAATTCTGTTCGAAGTCGTCGTGGTGATGTTTTCCATCTCATACGGCTTCCCGAACATTGCCAAATTCGGTACGCTCGGCACCGTCCGCCGCGAAACGGTCTATAATCCGGCAACGATGAAAAACGAGGTCAATCAGTACGATAATTCGTTTCTGATCCTGCTCTTCGGACTGGTCGGGCTTATCGTGCTCGCGGTCGCCGTTATCATCCTCATGCGCATCGTGGCCGAAGCGCGCGAACTCCAGCAAAAAAGCGAACAGGGCGCGCATATCAGCACATTCCGCGAAGATATCCGCGAATTGCTCAACCAGAAGTTCCATATCACGCTGCTCTCGCTGCCGAGCCTCGGCATTATCGTGTTTACCATCATTCCGCTGATCTTCATGATCCTCGTCGCTTTTACAAATTACGATCAGCAGCACATGGCGCCGACGGAGCTGTTCACTTGGGTGGGGCTGGATAACTTTAAGCGCCTGTTTAACAATTCGCTCAGCGAAACGTTCGGTTATTCCTTTGGAAAAGTGCTCGGCTGGACGCTGGTCTGGGCGTTCTTTGCAACGTTCACCTGTTATTTCGGCGGAATCGCGCTCTCGCTGATGATCAACAATAAGCGCACGCGGGTAAAGAAACTCTGGCGAACGCTGTTCGTCATCTGCATTGCGGTGCCGCAGTTCGTTTCGCTGCTGCTCGTTCGTAACTTTTTTGCCGATACCGGCATCGTCAACACATTCTGTTCCAATGTCGGCATAACGGACTTTTTAAAATCCATCGGACTCGTCGGAGCGTATCTCGACCACATCCCGTTTTTAACGGAAGCCGGATGGGCGAAGTTTATGATCATCCTCATCAATTTCTGGATCGGCGTGCCGTACCTCATGCTCATTGCAACCGGCGTGCTCATGAATATCCCCACCGAATACTACGAAAGTGCCAAGATCGACGGCGCAAACGCACTGCAAACCTTCAACCGGATTACGATGCCGTTCATGCTCAGCGTAACCGGTCCGTATCTGATCACCTCGTTTATTGCAAATATCAACAACTTCAACGTCATATACCTTCTCACGCAGGACGTCTACTTTACTATGGACACCAAGCTGGCTGCGTCCAACGCCAAGGATATCGACCTTTTGGTCACCTGGCTGTACCGCCTGACGAACGATTACTACAATTACAAGATGGCCTCGGTCATCGGTATTCTGGTCTTCATCGTCTGCGCGGTGTTTACGCTGCTTGCATTTAACTATACCTTCAGAAAGGGAAGGGAGGGCCGGTTCCAGTGATCGTAATACACGTCTTCCGTTTCTATCGCTTGCCCGGCATTTCCGGAAAGGAGGGTATGCCCCAATGAAAAAGAATCCCGCACCCGTCGATCCGGCGCTGATCGTTAAAAAACGCCATGTAAACCCGCGGTTGCTCACCGGCGATATCGTCCGCCATCTTGTACTCGCGCTGCTGGCGGCGATCTGGCTCGTGCCGATCGTCTGGCTCATCTGTACGTCGTTTTCCGCATATGAAGGCCGCAATATCCTCCGTTTCTTCCCGGAAAACTGGACGCTCTCCAACTATGCGCGGCTCTTTTCCGACACGGACTCCGTTTCGAACTTTCCGGCGTGGTTTACCAACACGTTCATCGTGGCCTGCTTTACCTGCGTGATCTCAACGCTGTTTGTCCTCATGGTCGCATACGCGATGAGCTGCATGCGCTTCCGCGGACGGCGCGCGCTGATGAACACCGGCGTGCTGCTCGGCCTGTTCCCCGGCTTCCTGACCATGATCTGCATCTACTACATCCTCAAGGAACTCAAGCTGACCGACACGCACGCGGGCCTGATTCTGGTCTATGCGGGCAGTTCCGGTCTCGGCTACCTGATTGCGAAAGGATTCTTCGACACGATCTCGCGCTCGATGATCGACGCCGCCAAGCTCGACGGCGCGTCCGAAGCGGAGGTCTTCTGGAAAGTGATCCTGCCGCTGAGCAAGCCCATCATCGTATATACCGTCATCAGCGCGTTCTTGATGCCGTGGATGGACTTCATCTTCTCGAATATCATCATCAAGTCCCGTCTCTCGGGCGACTGGACGGTGGCCGTCGGGCTCTACAACATGCTGCATAAGAGCAGCGTGAACACCTACTTCTCACGATTCTGCGCGGGCGGCGTGCTTGTATCGATTCCGATTTCCGTTCTGTTCGTAATCATGCAGAAGTTCTATGTTGAAAGCGTCACCGGCGGTTCCGTGAAAGGATAAGCCATATGAAGCTGAAACGATTGATTGCGATTCTGACGGCGCTCCTGCTCGTCTGCCTTGCCGGATGCGCCGCAGCAACCGAATCCGGCGCCGAGGCTTCCGCCGAATCGATATCCGCCGAGCCGGTGGAGGCCGGCCTGGTCGTCGATAAAATTGATGGCCTGCCGGATGATTTTATCATGGGCGCGGACGTTTCCAGCCTGATCTCGCTCGAAAACAGCGGCGTCGTCTATTACGACTTCGACGGAAACGAACAGGACCCGCTGCTGACGATGCAGCAATCCGGCGTCAACTATATCCGCGTACGCGTTTGGGTCGATCCGTACGATGCGGACGGCAACGGGTACGGCGGCGGTGACTGCGATATCCAAACCGCCGCAGTAATCGGCGCGCGCGCTGCGCAGTACGGCATGAAGCTTCTCGTGGACTTCCACTATTCCGATTTCTGGGCCGATCCGTCCAAGCAGCAGGCCCCGAAAGC
>CAYUUB010000293.1:0-3140 GCA_964447725.1 uncultured Oscillospiraceae bacterium | reverse complement strand
CCGGTGAAAAAATCCCGCTTGAAATGCACAAGGTGCGCGTCGTCCAGAAGCTCAACCTGCTGCCGGTTGAAAAACGGCTGGAGGCCATTTCGGCGGCGGGCAACAACACGTTTCTGCTGCGCAACGAAGACGTCTACCTGGATATGCTGACCGACAGCGGCGTCAACGCCATGAGCGACCGGCAAGTCGCCGCCATGATGATTGCCGACGACAGCTACGCCGGCAGCGCAACCTATTACCGGCTGGAAAACAAGGTGAACGAGTTGTTCGGGACGAAGTACTTCCTGCCGGCGCATCAGGGCCGCGCCTGTGAAAGCATCCTTGCCGAAGCGTTCGTAAAACAGGGCGACGTCATTCCGATGAACTATCACTTTACAACGAGCAAAGCGCATGTGACACGTCTCGGCGGAACGGTGGAGGAGCTGGTCATCGACGAAGGCCGCAAGCCGGAGAGCGATTGCCTCTTCAAGGGTAATATCGATCTCGATAAGCTGCGGGACTGCATCGACCGCGTCGGAGCGGGCCACATACCCTATATCCGTTTGGAAGCGGGCACGAACCTTATCGGCGGACAGCCGTTTTCACTGGAAAACCTGAAGGCCACGTCCGAAATGGCGCACGGCGCGGGCATCCCCGTCGTGCTCGACGCAAGCCTGATGCAGGACAACCTGTACTTTATCAAAACGCGCGAAGACGCCTGCAAGGACATGAGTATCCGGGAAATCACGCGCGAAATGTGCGCGCAGGCGGACATCATCTACTTTTCCGCCCGCAAACTCGGCTTCGCGCGCGGCGGCGGCATCGCGATGTTCGACCGGACTTACTATGAGCGCATGAAGGATTACATACCGCTGTACGAGGGCTTTTTGACCTACGGCGGCATGAGCGTACGCGAAATGGAAGCCATGACGGTCGGACTGGAGGAAACCATGGATGAAAGCGTCATCTCCCAGGGACCGCAGTTCATCGCGTTTATGGTGGACGAGCTGAAAAAGCGCGGCGTGCCGGTCATCACGCCCGCCGGCGGACTCGGCTGCCATGTCAACGCGCGCGAGTTCCTCCCGCATGTCGACGCGCATGCATACCCCGCGGCCGCGCTGGCGGCGGCAACCTTCATTGCCGGCGGCGTGCGCGGCATGGAGCGCGGCACGCTCTCCGAGCAACGCGAGCCGGACGGAACGGAACCGATCGCATCCATGGAATTGCTGCGCCTCGCGCTTCCGCGCCGCGTCTTTACCATGTCGCAGGTGCTCTATGCCGTGGACCGCATCCACTGGCTGTACGAAAACCGCAACATCGTCGGCGGCCTGGACTTTGTGGAAGAGCCCGCCACGCTACGCTTCTTCTTCGGCCGTCTCGAGCCGATCGGCGACTGGCAGGTGCGCCTCAAGGACAAATTCCGCGCCGACTTCGGCGACAGCCTGTAAGCGGCGGGCTTTGCCCTTGATCAGGCTGTTATATCGCGGGTTCCCTCCATACCCATACAAAAACGCGCCGGGAAACAGATGCCTGTTTCCCGGTGCGTTTATCGCAATGCCTTGTTTTACGAACCTGCCGGCTGCCCGCCGGTACAGGCCCATTGAAATCAACGGCCGCAGGAACACCGCCGCGCGGCTGCCGCGATCGATCAATAATCGTCCCGGCTCTTCGTGTACAGCCAGATGCCGCCGACGATCAGCGCCACCGCGAGCAGGATGATCGCCGCAACGAGCCAGCCGTCCGCCGAGAGGCTGGAAGACGATTCGTCGGCATCGACCAGCGGCGTCGGCGTTGGGGAAACGGATGCGCTGCCCGCGGGCGTCGGCGTCGGCGTCGTGCTGACCGAGCCCGCTTCCTGGCTGAGGAACACATAGTTCGAGCAACTCGTCTGCGTAACGGTCACCCAGCCGGTGCTGTCCGCGACCGCCGTTTGCATGAACGTCAGGGTGTTGTCGTCGTTGAGCTTATAGTAATACAGTGTTTTGCCCGCATTCGTCGCGCCGAGCCAGAAGCGAATGCTCGCCGTGCCGGGCAGTTCGCCTTCATAGTTAAAATGGATCGTCGCGATGTACGCGTCGCCCGCAATCTGCTTTGCCGTTTGCTCGACGATGGAGTTGTTGATCGACGTGCCGAAATCGTACCACAGCTGGGTATAGCTGTCGGTCATCGTGCCTTTCAGGAAGGTGATCTCGACATTGCTTTGTTTGATGACGACGTCGCTCGTCTTGTTTCCCGCGGCAAGATTCTTCATCACGGAATAAAGAATGCGCGTATTGTCGCTGGTGAGCGTATAGCTGTACAGCTTCGTCTCGGTGTCGGAGGAATCGTCCGGCGTTGGCGTCGGCGTCGACGACGAGGACGACGAACTGCTCGACGAGCTGGTGGCCGTCTTCAGCGCGGCGCTTGCGGACGAAGCTTCCATCGTGGTCGTCGCCTTATACCGCTGATAGAATGAATACGTCTTGCCGGAGCTTAGGCCGGAGAACGTCGTGCTGTCCTGCCAGTTCGTACCGTCCTTGGAATATTCGCACCCGCTGACGGAGTTTAGCACGATCTTCGTCGTCGTCCGGCTGTAGCGCGTCGGCGCATCCGGCGTATCGCCGAAGTAATACGCCTTGGCAACCGTTCCGAACGATCGCGTTATGCTGCCGCCTTGGTCGGTGCTTGTCACTTCGACAGAAAGCTGGTTGCCGATATCGATTGCGCTGACGACGTAGGTCGTACCCGTTCCAACGGTAATCGTCCCGCGCCTCCATGTATACGTCAGCGTACCCGTGTTGTTCGTGTTGGTCAGGCTCGCGACCATGGTCTGGCCGTAGCGCGCTTCGCCGGAGACCATGACGGTCCCGCTCAGCCCGGCCAGCGTGGAATAGGCGGCGCCCGGGCTCGCCGCGGAGCACAGCTCCGTGTCCGTCTCTTTCACGCGCTGATAAAACATGTAGCTCTGGCCGGCCGATAGGTTATGGAACGTCGTCGTGTCCTGCCAGCTCGTGCCGCCGAGCGAATACTGGTACCCGTCGGTCGCGACCAAAGTGATCGTGGTTGCCGTTGCGCTTGCAAGCGCCGGGGCGTCGGGCGCGCCGAGAGAATTCGCCGCTTTTCCAATCGCCGCCGTGGTTGTGGAGCGCGCGCCCGTCTGGACGCTGCTGGTCACTTCCAGC
>CAYUUB010000292.1:0-3143 GCA_964447725.1 uncultured Oscillospiraceae bacterium | reverse complement strand
CGACCAATTCCGCAAACGGCGCGCTGGACGCGAGCCCGGCGACGATCAGCGGCGGCGTCGTGATCGCCGCGGGCAGCTCCGGCATGGCGGTCACGTTCGACAGCAGCTCGGACCAATGTTCGCTGATGTATACCTACCAGAGCACGCAGAGTGCGGGAACGCTGATTACGCTCACGGATGAAAACGGGAACGTCGTCGCATCGTTTGCGCCGGACAAGGAGTATCAGAACGTCGTCGTCAGCTCGCCGGAAATGACCAGCGGCAGCACCTACACGCTCTACAGCGGCGGGACCGTTTCGAACGGCACGCTCTCCGGCGGCACGCAGGTTGCGTCCATCACGCTCTCCGGCACGTCCACGACGTCCGGCTCGGGCGGGATGTCGTCCGGCAGCGGGTTTAGCGACGGGTTCAGCGACCGGCAGTCGCCCGGAGGCGGCGGACAGATGCCCGGCGGAGGAAGGCGGGGATAACCCATGCGCAGGCGATCTTTCTTTCAGAGGAACGGATATACCGTACTGTTCATGATCGGGCTTGCCACACTGACGGCGTTCGTCCTTATGGACACGTTCATCTTCCCGCACAGCATCGCGGTTGTGGAAACGGACGCGGCCACGGAAGAAACGGCCGCAGTCTCGGCTGAGACGGGCGATACGGAGCAGGACGACGCGGCCGCCGGTCAGACGTCGGCACAGGCGGAAACGGAAGAAACGCAAAGCGTCATAGAAACCGCCGTGTCCGCAGAGGAAACAGCAACGCCCGAACCGACGGCGACGCCGGAGCCGGTGCTGACCGACACAAGCTATGTCAGCGACGACGTGAGCATCACGATTCTGACCCTGCGGGTCAACAATACGGACGTTTATGTCGCGGACATCCAGCTTTCCAGCGCCGACGCGCTGAAAACCGCGCTGGCACAGGGCGTTTACGGAACGAACGTTACGGAGACGACCAGCACCATCGCCGCTGAAAACGATGCGATTTTCGCAGTCAACGGCGACTATTACGGGGCCAACAAGCGCGGTTATGTGATTAAAAACGGCGTCGTCTACCGCGATACGGTCCGCCAGGGCGACGACACGGAGGACCTCGTGATCTACGCCGACGGAAGCTTCGGCATCATAGACGAAACGCAGGTCTCCGCGCAAGAGCTCGCCGACGATGGCGTCGTCCAGCTCTTCGCATTCGGACCGGCGCTGGTCGAGGACGGCGAAATCGCCGTTTCGAAGAGCGAGGAGGTCGACCGCGCGAGCACGAGCAACCCGCGCACGGCGATCGGGATCGTCGACGCGCTGCACTACATCGTCGTCGTATCCGACGGGCGGACGAGCGAAAGCGACGGGCTGACGCTCTATGAACTCGCCGAGGTGATGCAGCAGTACGGCTGCACGACGGCGTACAACCTCGACGGCGGCGGGTCGTCCACAATGGTGTTCGCGGGCGAAGTGGTCAACAACCCCACGACCAACGGAAAGAAGATTACGGAAAGGGCGGTGAGCGACATTGTATACGTCTCCGCTTGAAAAACGGCGTAAAGTACTCGGCCGCACCGTGAAGACATACGGAATCGTCGCGGCTTTCTGCGGGGTGTTCAGCGCCGTGTACCTGCACTACAGTTATGGGCAGAGCTCGCCGTTTCTGGTGCTCCTGTTTTTGCCGCCGCTGCTGCTCGGGCTCGTTCCGGCGGAAACGCTGCTGCTGACGGACAGGGTGCGCCTCGCATCAAAGCCCGTCCGGAACCTCTGGAATTCCGGGGTGGCGACGCTGACGACCGGATTCCTGGTGCGCGCCGTGATCAACATATCCGGGCGCTATACCTATTACGACATCCTCTATTGGGTGCTGAGCGCGGCATTCTTTGCGCTGGCGGTGCTCATGATTACAAAGCGAAACGCAAAGCGCCGCCGTCCGGCGGCGGGCGGAACGCCGGCGTATCGCTGAGGCAAGGCATTTCTGTTCGGCCGGAAACGAAAGGGCAAAAAAAGCGGGGCGCGTTATGCGCTCCGCTTCAGTCGTCAAAAAACTTGTTTTTTGACGTTATGCGTTTTCGAACCGTTCCTTGATGTCGGCCGCTTCGGAGTTGAGGTCGCGATGGTACACGCGCACGTGCATGCCCTGCCCGACAAAACGCCTTGCGAGTTCTTCCGCCGCGGCGACGGAGCGGTGGCGCCCGCCTGTGCAGCCGAAGCAGACGCGCAGGATGCGCTTGTCCTGCTCCATATAAAGCGGAATCATCGCTTTGAGCATATGTTCGATGCCGTCGAAAAATTCCGGCACGAATTTCTGGGCGATGACGAACTCCTGCACGGGCTTGTCCATGCCGGAAAGCGGGCGGTATTCGGCATAGTAAAACGGGTTCGGCATAAAGCGCATGTCGAGCACAAAGTCCGCGTCGACGGGTACGCCGCGCTTGTAACCGAAGCTGCAGAACAGCAGCGTCAGGTCCTTGCTTTCATATTCCGGCAGGACCTTACCGATCAGGCAGGAAAAGTCGCGCGGCTTGACGTCGCTCGTGTCAAGGATATAGTTTGCGCGGTTGCGAAGCGGCTGAAGGAAGACGCGCTCGCGCTTGACGCCGGTTTCCGCGTCGCCCGCTTCGCCGAGCGGATGGCGGCGGCGCACCTCGTTGTAACGTTTTCTTAAAACGTCGTCGCGCGCGTCGAGAAACAGGACCTCGTGCGGCGTGTCCAGCGAGTCGAACGCTTCGGCGATGGAAGCCGAACTGCGCGAAAGCAGGCTCTCGCGGCTGTCGATCGTGACGGCGGCCTTCTTGATAGCCGGGTCCGCGTTTTTGCAGAGACTGACGAATTCGTCGAGCATGGAGGACGGCAGGTTGTCCACGCAGAAATAGCCCTGCTCCTCAAGGCAGCGCAGAGCGAGCGATTTTCCCGCGCCGGACAATCCCGTTACAATCAGAAGATACATGGATAAAAACCCCTTTACAACTCGGACATGAGCTTCAGCTCGCGCTCCAGCCGGACGCCGGTTTGCTCGAACACACGCTGCTGAATGATGGAGACAAGTTCCAATACGTCGCGTTCGGTTGCGTTGCCGTTGTTGACGATGAAGCCCGCGTGCTTGGGGCTTACCTGCGCGTCGCCGACGGAATATCCCTTCAGGCCGCAGTTTTCGACGAGCGCGCCCGC
>CAYUUB010000291.1:0-3152 GCA_964447725.1 uncultured Oscillospiraceae bacterium | reverse complement strand
AGTAAGTTTTCTTTGCTTCTTTCTTTTTCAAAAGAAAGAAGGCCTATAGCTCGAAAACGCCGCAGGGTTTAAAGCGGTCCGCAACGGTAACGAACATGCTGTCCAGAAGCCCCGCGCTCTCCAGCACCGTCTGTACGGTGACGAGCGCAAGCTCCGGCGTGTTGTTCTCCTGCGAAAGATGGCCGAGGATGGCGTTTTTCACGCCGCGATCATATAGCTTTTGCAGAACCAGCCCCGCGTCCTCGTTGCAGAGGTGCCCGCGGGAAGAAAGGATCCGCATCTTCAGCGGGTACGGATAGCTGCCCGCCTTGAGCATGTCGACGTCGTGGTTGGCTTCCAGAAGCAGCAGGTCGGAATTTGCAACCTCGTCCAGCATGCCGCTGGAAACGTGGCCGATGTCCGTCATGATGGAGAGCTTCTTTCCGCCGAAGTAAAAGGCGTAGCCAACGGCATGCGCAGCGTCGTGCGGCGTTGAAAACGGATGAACGCATAGCTGCTGAAGATAGAAATCATGGTCGGGTTCGAAAACGCGCCTGTTTTTCGTCGCGATATTTCCGAGCGAAGCGGGCATATGCTCCCAGCACTCGGCGGCGGCATAGACGGGCAGATCGTAGCGGCGCGAAAGGACGCCGACGCCCGAAACATGGTCGGTATGCTCGTGCGTGACCAGAATCGCGTCGATGTCCTCTGCGGAAACGTCGATCATGTCCAACAACGATTCCATTCGTTTTGCGGTGACGCCCGCGTCAACCAGCAAACGCACGTCGCCCGCCGCCAGATAGGAGGCGTTGCCGGAGGACCCGCTGCACAATGGTGAAAACAGCATAAGAAGAAAGCTCCTTTTAATGAACATCAAATAGTATAGCATAAAGAAGAAAAAAGCTACAGTGACGCCGGCATACTTCTCTGCGACTGGCGGAATACCGGACGATTTGCTATACTGATTTTTATGGACAGAATAACGCAACGCGCATATGCGAAGCTGAATTTAACGCTGGGCGTGCTTTATAAGCGACGCGACGGTTATCACGCGCTCGACTCCATCATGCAGAGCATCGACCTGTTCGATACCGTGACGGTCGAGCGCGCAAGCGACGTGCTCGTCACCAGCACCGGCATGCTGCTGCCGTTTGACAGCACCGTGCGCCGCGCGGTGGAAAAATACCGCGCGCTGACCGGCAGGGGCGCGCACGTCCGCGTTGAAAAGCGAATCCCCGCCGAGGCGGGCATGGGCGGCGGCAGCGCGGACGCCGCGGCAACGCTGACCGGCATGCAAACACTCTATGGCGAAGTCGACGAACCAACGCTGATGGAGCTCGGCGCGGCGGTCGGCGCGGACGTTCCGTTCTGCATGCGCGGAGGATTGCAGCGCGCGGAGGGGATCGGGGAAGTTCTAACGCCGCTGAACGGGCCGAAGCTGAATTTTGTCGTTGTAAAACCCGCGCAGGGCGTGTCCACGAAAAGACTGTTTTCCATGCTGAAACTGCCGAGAAGCATGCCCGACACGGCGGGATGCATCAAGGCGCTGGCAAGCGGGGACGTGCCGGCGGTTGCAAAACTGCTGTTCAACGCGCTGGAGGAGCCGGCGATCGAGCTGGTCCCGGAAATCGGGACCGCGAAGCGGGCCCTGCTGGACGCGGGCGCGCTGAACGCAGGCATGAGCGGCAGCGGCAGCGCGGTATTCGGTTTGTTCCCTGACGAAGACAGCGCGCAGGAAGCTTGCGCCAGGCTGGACGGCTTTGCTTTTGCGCGCGTATGCCGGAGCGTTTGGAGCGCGGTTCCCGGCGGATGCGCAACACTGCCGCGTTAGAGTGTGTATCGTGTGTCAACACGCTGTATCGGCGCTGTGAACAATCCGCGAATATTCGGGGAATCCGGTGTCAAGCCGCAAAAAATCGGATACAATCACAGCACGAGACGATTGATCCTTACTTAGGCCAAACGAATCACAATATGTACGGGGGCTGATGATGACGCGCATAACCCGCACCCGAAAAGGGCTTGCACTGCTGATCGTGTTCACGATCCTGACGCTGTTTTTCCCCACGCCCTCCACTGCAGCGGACTCGGACGTTTCCTTCGTGCGCGTGCTGCTTTCCACGGAGTCGGCGACGTCATTGAGCATATCGGTCAAGGGCTCCTATACGCTCGTGCAGGCACAGAGGACGTTTCAGGACGGAACGCTCACCGTCACGGGCTCCGGATCAAGCGTGACGGTGAGCCACTCCGCGGAGGGCGTTTTGTATACCGGCAGCGGCGTGACCATCGAGCGCAACGACCTTGGACGGGACGCGGGATACCTGACGCTGCAAACGGCTTACGGAACGCGCAACTACCTTGGCAATTTCTCCATCAGCGCATATAACAGCGTGCTTACGGTGATCAACCGCGTGCCGCTTTCCCATTATCTCTACGGAGTCGTCGGTTATGAAATGAGCGATACGTTCCCGCTGGAAGCCCTGAAAGCGCAGGCGCTTGCGGCCAAGGGGTATGTATTGCTGCATATAAAGACGACCGGCAGCTACGACATCGGCGATACGGCGTCCGATCAGGTTTATAAAGGATACGACGCGAGCTGCACAAAGGTCATCTCCGCGGTGGACGCGACCATGAACGACGTCCTCTACTACAACAACATGCCACTTTTATGCTACTACGCCGCGAGCAACGGCGGCTGGATGATTTTGCCGTCCGATCGCTGGACGGCGACGCTTTACGACGGCGCATACAATTACGGCGTCGATCCGTATGACCTTGCCAATCCGTCCACGCCCGTCGAATCCATCTTCGTGCCGTTGGATTACAGCGAAAAGGACATGGGTACGGCTGCGTTCGCGTTTCTCGACGCGCGGCTTATGGCCGTCGTTGCCGAGCGCGGCGTGATTCCGAAAAACTTCTATTTCGGCGGCGTGCAGTCCATCGACAGCGTGGTTTCGTCCGGCACGGCGGGATACCCCGACGACAAGAACCACACAACGGTCACCGTGACTGCGACGGTCCGCGCAAATCTGGACGAATCGCTGATCCCGACGCCGACCCCGACATTCGAGCCGACCCCGTCCCCGACCCCAACGTTCGAACCGACCCCGTCGCCGACGCCGACATTTGAGCCGACTCCTTCGCCGACCCCGACGTTCGAGCCAAGCGTAACC
>CAYUUB010000290.1:0-3190 GCA_964447725.1 uncultured Oscillospiraceae bacterium | reverse complement strand
CGACGCTGCAGTTCGCCATGATTCCGATCAACCTCATGAAAAACGGCGTTGCGGACTACATCCAGACCGGCGCATGGTCGAACAAGGCGATCGCGGAAGCTAAGAAATACGGCAAGATCAACATCGTCGCTTCGAGCGAAGACAAGAATTACACGTATGTGCCGGACGGGAGCGACCTGGCGATCGACGAAAACGCGGACTACGTCTACATCTGCGAAAACGAAACGATCCACGGTCTGACCTATCCGAAGCTGCCGAATACCAAGGGCAAGATTCTGGTTGCCGACCAATCGTCGATGTTCCTCAGCAAGCCGTGTAACGTCAGCGACTACGGCCTGATCTACGCGGGCGTGCAGAAAAACGTCGGCCCCGCGGGCATGACGGTCGTCATCATCCGCGAGGACCTGATTCGGGAAGACGTGCCCGCCTGGACGCCGATCTACATGCGTTACGACACGCACGCAAAGAGCGGCTCGATGTACAACACGCCGAACTGCTGGTGCATCTACGTGTGCGGCAAGGTGTTCAAATACCTCAAAAAGATCGGCGGGCTTTCCGCCATGCAGCGCATAAACGAAGAGAAGGCGAAGATCGTGTACGACTTCCTCGATTCCAGCAAGATGTTCACCGGCACGGTCGAACCCGGGAGCCGCTCGCTGATGAACGTTCCGTTCGTGACGAAAAGCAAGGAACTGGACGCGGAGGTCGTCGCGGCGACGAAAGCGGCCGGATTCGACAACCTCAAGGGTCACAAGAGCGTCGGCGGGCTGCGCGCCTCCATCTATAACGCAATGCCGAAAGAAGGCGTGGAAGCGATGGTTGATTTCCTCCGGCAGTACGAAGCCGAGCATCAATAAAATTTTAAGCGGATTGGACGGAAGGAGTAACATATGATTAAGATTCTTGCCAGCGACGGCATGGACAAAAGCGCGATTGCAACGCTGGAAGCCAAGGGTTGCCAGGTCGACGTAAAACACTACGAGCCGGACGAACTCTGCGAGGCCGTGAAGGATTACGACGTGCTGGTCGTGCGCAGCGCGACCAAGGTGCGGGAACAACAAATCGACGCCGCATGCACGAGCGGCCGGCTCAAGCTCGTCATCCGCGCGGGCGTCGGCATCGACAACATCGACAAGGTCTGCGCGGAGGGACACGGCATCAGCGTATGCAACACGCCGCGCGCCAGCTCGAACGCGGTTGCGGAGCTTGCGCTTGCGCATATGTTGTCCGTTGCACGGCATATTTCGATCGCGGGGCATACCATGCGCGAAAACAAATGGGAAAAGAAATCCTACGTGGGCTTCGAACTGTCCGGCAAGACCATCGGCATCGTGGGATACGGCAGAATCGGCCAGGCACTGGGCAGCCGCTGCCAGGCGCTCGGCATGAACGTGCTTGCGTATGATATCTACAAGGTACCCGAACTGGAGTGCGAAACCATGCGTTACGTCGAGATGGACGAACTGCTCGCCTCTTCGGATATCATTTCGCTGCACGTGCCTTCGCTGCCCGGTCAGCCGCTGGTGAACAGGGACACGCTCGCCAGGATGAAGGACGGGGTGGTGATCATCAATACCTCGCGCGGGACGAACGTCGACGAGCAGGCGCTTCTGGAAGCGCTCGAAAGCGGGAAGGTCTACGGCGCGGGACTCGACGTCTATGCCGAAGAGCCCGCGAAGAACGCCGCGCTCTACTCGCATCCGGGCGTAAGCTGCACGCCGCATATCGGCGCGTCCACGAAGGAAGCGCAGCAGCGTATCGGCGAGGAGATCGTTTCCCTCATTGTCAAACAGTTCGACCTGTAAGGCGAATACCTCCTAAACCGGCACCGGCGCGTTTTCAGACGCGCCGGTGCTTCCGTTTTGGTTGGAATCTGTATGTCGTGGGCGATACCACAATATATTGGTTGCATTACGCGGACCACATACAAAATATTGTGGACAAAGATTCGTTGAAATATGAAATCTTTTTAAACAAAATACATGAAAATGCACTGTGGCTCATCGATATACATTATTTCATTTTTTGCGCTTCTTGCAAGACCGCTGAAAAGCCGCATATTTTACGCGTTTTTTACTTTTGGTTTCCATTTTGAGTGAATTGTCCACAGATTATCCACAGAAAATATCAACATCTGGTATGCATCGCCGTCCCTTGACACAAAATATGCCTGCCGGTAAACTGGTACTGCGACACGAAAAAGGGGGCTGACAGGTATGTTTCAGGAAATTATCAAACGCAACGGTCGAAAGGAAAGCTTTGACCGCAATAAAATAAAAAACGCCATCTGGAAAGCGGCACAGGCGGTGAACGGCACAGACGAAGAGCTGTCCGAACGACTGACCGACGAGGTAATTCGTCTCGCCGAGCAGAAGTACCCGCAGACGGTGCCGGACGTGGAGGGCATTCAGGATCTCGTGGAAAAAGTGCTCATCGAAGCGGGGCACGCCAAGACCGCCAAGGCGTATATCCTCTATCGTGAAAAGCGCCGCGGCACGCGCGACATCAATGCGCTGATCGGCGCTACCATCGACATGTTTGGCGACTATCTGGACGACCGCGACTGGGGCGTTAAGGAAAACGCCAACATGCAGCGCAGCGTAAACGGCCTCAACAACTATGTCCGCGAAGCGTTCACCAAAAAGTACTGGCTGTACGAAATCTATCCGATCGACATCTGCAAGGCGCACGAAAGCGGAGACGCGCATATCCACGACCTCGGCTTCTTCGGTCCGTACTGCGCGGGGTGGGACCTTCGCCAGCTCCTTTCGGAGGGATTCGGCGGGGTGGAAGGCAAGGTGGAAAGCAAGCCCGCAAAGCATATGCGTTCGTTTCTGGGGCAAATCGTCAACTCCACGTTCACTACACAGGGCGAGACGGCGGGCGCTCAGGCATGGAGCTCGTTCGACACCTACTGCGCGCCGTTCGTGTATTACGACAATATGACGTTCGAGCAGGTTTGCCAGTGCCTGCAGGAGTTCGTTTTCAACATCAACGTGCCGACGCGCGTCGGGTTCCAGTGCCCGTTTTCGAACCTCACGTTCGACATCAAGGTGCCGTCCACGCTGAAAAACGAGCCGGTCATCCTTGGCGGGAACTATATGGACAAGACCTACGGCGACTTTCAGGAGCAGATGGACCTGTTCAACAGGGCGTTCTGCGCCGTTATGCTCGAAGGCGATGCGAAAGG
>CAYUUB010000289.1:0-3191 GCA_964447725.1 uncultured Oscillospiraceae bacterium | reverse complement strand
AGCCGAGCTCCTCAAGGTCGGCCATCTCGTTGCGGATGGTCGCGCTGGAAAGGTTGAACCCCTCGCGCTTGCTGATCGCGCGGGACCCCACCGGCGACGCGGAAAGGATGTATTCGTCGATGACCGCCTTGAGGATGCCGAGCTTCCTTGCGTCGAGTTCCATGACGATCATCTCCTTCCCGGACGGCCAAAAGGCTCGTTTCGATCTTTGTTAGCACTCTGTTTCGTCGAGTGCTAACCAATAACAAAAATTTAGCACCTACGCGCCATTCTGTCAAGTAAGTGCTGTAGCAAGAATGTGACATTCCAGTGAATTCGGCCCAGGGCGGTTTTTGCAACGCAAAACGCTACATAAAATAGTTCAGCGCTTCGTTTTGCAGGTCCAGCCCTTTTCTGTTCAGCGCGATCGCCGCCGGCGTCTCCACGACCCAGCCGCGCTTTCGGAGCTGCTCCATCGCGCCCGGGTACGCGTCCGCCATGTCCGCGCCGAAGCGCGCGGCAAACGCCGCGCGGTCCACGCCGGCGGTGAGCCGCAGGCCGAGCATGACGCACTCGAACATCTCGTCCGCCGGGAACAGCCGGATGATCTCGCGCACGGGCCGTTTCCCGCGGCCGACGAGCCTCGCGTATTCCCCGGCCGTTTCAACGTTTGCATAGCGCGTCCATTCGCGCAGCCGCACGGCGGAGTGCGCCGCGACGCCCAGGCCGAGGTACTCGCCGTTGCGCCAGTAGTTGAGGTTGTGGCGGCATTCGTACTCCGGCTGCGAAAAGTTGCTGATTTCGTAGCGATGGTATCCGCGCGATTCGAGGTAGTCGATCCCCGCGTCCTGCATGTCCGCGACCGCGTCGATATCCGGCAGCGTTACCGCGCCCGCACGGACGCGCGCATACAGCGGCGTGCCTTCCGCAAGCGTGAGCGCGTAGGCCGAGACGTGCCGCACGCGCGCGTCGCAGACGGCCTTCAGCGTCTCAAGGTAGGCGCGCTGCGTCTGCCCGGGCAGCCCGTGCATCACGTCCACGCCGACGTTGTCGAAGCCCGCGTCCCGCGCGGCCCTCAGCGTATCCTGAAACTGCAGATAGGTGTGGATCCGCCCGATCGCTGCGAGCAGGGAGTCGTGCGACGTCTGCAGCCCGATCGAAAGGCGGTTGATCCCCGCCGCGCGGTAGGCGCGCAGGTTCTGCGGCGTGGCCGTGCCGGGGTTGCACTCCATGGAGCACTCCGCGCCGTCGCCGAGCGGGAACGATCCTCTCAGCGCGTCCATGATGCGCTTCATCTGCCCGCCGCTTAAAAGCGACGGCGTGCCGCCGCCGAAAAACACGGTGTCGAACGGGCCTTCGCAGAGCCCCGCCTTCGCGGTCAGTTCGATTTCGCGGATTAAAAGATCGACGTACGCGCCGATCGCGCCGTCGTCGGGGAACGACACGAAATCGCAGTAGTCGCATTTTTTCACGCAGTATGGAATATGAAGATAGATTCCCGCCATGACGCCCTAGTTGATGCGAAGCACGCTCATAAACGCGTCGCTCGGCAGCGCGACGGTGCCGACCTGGCGCATGCGCTTCTTTCCTTCCTTCTGCTTTTCCAGCAGCTTCTTTTTGCGCGTGACGTCGCCGCCGTAGCACTTGGCCAGCACGTCCTTGCGCACGGCCTTGACCGTTTCCCGCGCGATGATTTTGCCGCCGATGGCCGCCTGGATCGGGATTTCGAACTGCTGCCGCGGGATGACGTCCCGCAGGCGCTCGGCCACGGCGCGGCCCTTTGCGTACGCGCGGTCCTTGTGGACGATGGTGCTCAGCGCGTCGCAGGGGTCGCCGTTGAGCAAAAAATCCAGCTTTTCCAGGTCGGACTTCCGGTAGCCCCTGAGCTCGTAGTCGAAGGACGCGTAGCCGCGGCTCCTGGACTTGAGCTGGTCGAAAAAGTCGTAGATGATCTCGTTCAGCGGGAGCACGTAGCGCAGGCTCACGCGCGTTTCCTCGATGTAACTCATATCGACGAACGTGCCGCGCCGCTCCTGGCAGATCTCCATGATGGAGCCGACGTATTCGGCCGGCGACATGATGCTCGCGTTCACGACCGGTTCCTCGATCCAGTCGATCTCGGTCGCGGGCGGCATGTTCGACGGGTTGTCGATCATGCGCTCCTCGCCGGCGGTCGTAATCACCTTATAGATGACGCTCGGCGCGGTCGTGACCAGGTCGAGGTCGAATTCCCGCTCCAGCCGCTCCTGAATGATCTCCATATGCAGCAGCCCGAGGAACCCGCAGCGGAAGCCGTAGCCGAGCGCGACGGACGTCTCCTGCTCGTAGGAGAGCGAAGCGTCGTTGAGCTTGAGCTTTTCGAGCGCGTCGCGCAGGTCGTCGTAGTGCGCGCCGTCGGCGGGATAGATGCCGCAGAAGACCATCGGGTTGACGTGCTTGTAGCCCGGCAGCGGTTTGGCCGCGGGCCGCTCGGCGGACGTGATCGTGTCGCCGACCTTGGTTTCCGCAACGCTCTTGATCGACGCGGCGATGTAGCCGACCTCGCCGGCGGTCAGCTCGTCCGTGGGCTGCGGCGCGGGCGTGAACACGCCCACCTCCGTCACCTCGAATTCGTGCCCGGTCGCCATCGAGCGGATGCGCATGCCCTCCTTCACCGTTCCGTCGAACACGCGCACATAGGAGAGCGCGCCCTTGTAGTTGTCGTAGATGCAGTCGAACACCAGCGCGGTCAGCGGCCCTTCCGGGTCGCCCTCCGGCGGCGGGATCAGCTCGACGATCGCGGCCAGCACCGCCGGCACGTTGGTGCCGACCTTCGCGGAAATCCGCGGCGCGTTCATCGCCTCGATCCCGATGACGTCCTCGATCTCCCGGGCGGTGCGTTCCGGCTCGGCGCTCGGCAGGTCGATCTTGTTGATGACCGGCACGACTTCGAGGCCGTTGTCCACGGCGAGGTACACGTTTGCAAGCGTCTGCGCCTCGATGCCCTGCGTCGCGTCCACGACGAGCACCGCGCCTTCGCAGGCGGCCAGCGCGCGGCTGACCTCGTAGTTGAAGTCCACGTGGCCCGGCGTGTCGATCAGGTTGAACATATAGCGTTTGCCGTCCGTATGGTCGTAAAACATGCGCACCGCGGACGACTTGATGGTGATGCCGCGCTCGCGCTCGATATCCATCGAGTCGAGCATCTGCGCTTCCATGTCGCGCTCCTTGAC
>CAYUUB010000288.1:0-3204 GCA_964447725.1 uncultured Oscillospiraceae bacterium | reverse complement strand
CCAAGGTCAATGAGTTCCTGGGTCTCCCAGATGTCACCTTCCCACCAGGCGTCGGTTTCTTCCGCGTGCGCGCTCGTGATTCCGAAGGAAAACACCAGCGTTAATGCGCAGACGACGGCGAGGACTCGAGTTTTTACCATGGGGGTTCCTCCTCAATATTTTCGAAAACAGACGGGGGGATCACAGTTCGTGTAATCCCCCTGAGTGGGCTTGAATTGACTATGTGCGATTAATACGTCGGATACCAGGCGTCGGCGGGGATTCCCGCTTCGATAGCCGTCTGGATATACTCAAGCGGTTCGGGGTCGCCGTCGTCATAGGATACTTCCGTCAGGTCGGGGTCTACCGCATCCTTCATCGAAATTTCATTGCTGGTAAAGCCGTCCGTGTTTTCCTTGAACAGATCGATGTCGGGGATCGTCAGGTCCGTGCCGTCTTCATAGACGAGATAGATTTCATACGTCTCCGCATATGGGCGGATGAAGAAATCGAATACGTAGAGGCCGCCTTTGCCCGGCTGCCAGACGGTGACGGCGTTTCCTTCGTCGTCGATCAGGTTGGGAACCATGTTGTTATACATGGTGTAATCCCCGCCGGTCTCGTAGAAATAAAACTCCGTAACACCGTTGCCCGTCTTGTTCTTGATCTCTAAACCAAGAATCTCATAGCCGGGATAGGTGTTGTCGGACGTCTTGCCGGCATCGACAACTGCGGCCACGGCGGCGATGTCTTCATCATCATCCAGCGCCTCGAGTTCCCAGGTCGACGGGTCGACGCCGCCCTTGAGGGAGAGTTTGTCGTTGGTCTGCACCGTAATGCCGGACCAGGTGGCGTTTGTGCCGTCGATAAATTCGACATATAAATCGTAGGTGTCCGCTTCCGGACGGACGATATATGCCTGGAATTCGTAGAATTCCTCATTCGGGTCGTTGTCCTTGTCGATCCATTCGGCTGCACAGATGCTGTTGCCCTTGTCTTCCGTTCCGGACGGATAGAGATACAGGCCCGTGATGGTTACGCCCGTCTTGTTTTTAAAATCGAGGCCGAGTGGAATGTAAGTGACCTCTACCACCGGTTCGGCAGTGGGGGCTTCCGTGACTTCCGGGGCTTGTGTAACTTCGGGCGCTTCGGTGGCGGTGGACTCTTCAGTGGCGGCAACTGCGGTGTCTTCGGTGTCGGACGTCGCTGTGCATGCAACTGCAATGAAGATCATCGCCAGAGACAACCAGAGTGCTAACAACCTTTTCATTTAGATACCTCCTGTTTATTTTATGGATATTCCGCATTCCATTATGCGGTTTTGGCTTCATTACGATCCGATGAACGGGAATTGCGTTACAGCATAGACGAGCGGATGGAACCGTCCGGATGGATTTCGAGCCGGACGGCGCTTTGCGTTCCGGCGGGATAGTTCGCAAACGCACGGTTTTCGGTGCAGAGTACGTGCGGCACCTGATCGAGCAGCATGGTGAGCACGTGCGGCGCAGGTCGCTCTTTTTTAGGCGCCGCCGCGTTCTCGCAGGAAATCACCGCGTATTCCGGCCGAAGGCGATTCAGCAGCAATTGCGTCATGGATTTTTCGTCTCCGTGGTGCGGCACCTTCAGGATGTCGCAGGGCTGGCCGGGATCGTGCTCCCAATACGAGGCGTAGGAATCGCCCGTAAGAAGAATACTTCGCCCCGCATAGGAAAGCAGCAGTCGCAAACTTGAGACGTTGCGGTCCTTTGAGCAGGCGTACAGCACGTCTTCCGGCAGGGCTGCGCCCCGGTAGATCGCGTCGAAATGCTCCTTTTGCCGCGCGAGAAGCGCGTTGTCCGGCGTGGTGACGGTCATGGACAGTTCGTCGGTCAGGCGCAAGTTGCAGTTTGCTGCGCGCTCACAGACGGTTCCGCACGCGCGCGCGGCGGAGACGATGTCGCTAAAGAGGTTCAGCGCGTCGATCAGGCCGACGATGGTCTTTTGGTTGCTGTCGGGGGCGTAGACCCAACCTGCGTTTTCCGGCGGGAGATAGGCGGCGAGGAGACGTTTGACCGGAATATGCCGCAGGATGGAAAGCGCGCCGCCGATATGGTCGAAGTGCAGGTGCGTCAGCACCATCAGATCGATATGGCCGACATGCTCCTGCATGAGGTGCTTGACGGCAACGGCGCGCTTCGAGCCTTCGGTAAACTCGATATGCGGCCTGCCGGTATCCACCAGCATGACGAAGTCGGACGACTCCTCGCGAAGCAGGATGGCGTCCCCGTCGCCGACGTTAAAAAAGTCCAGCTTCAGCATTGCGTCTTCGTTTTTCCTCCCTGAGGCGGTTGCGTCGAAACAACAGAATCGAAATCGCGCCACCGCTGATTAATCCAACCGGCACCAGCATCGCGAAGAAATAAAGGAAAATGCGGTACTCCTCTTTTGAGACGATAAATAGCATGGTGACAAGCGCGGCCAGCGCGTATACTGCAAGCCAGAGATACGCCATGGGGACGAGTCGTTTGTCCCGGAAGGGAAAGAACATCGCGCAGCACACAACAGACGCCGCAAGGCCGGGCAGAACGCTCTGCAGGATATTTCGGACGAGAACGGTTTGATCCGCGAGGGCTGCTTCGAGCACATCGATCAGAAATCCGTAGGAAAGCGCGTAGATGACGAAAAACAGCAAACTGAGACAAAACGAGTAGAGGAATACGGCGCTCTTAGGGCGCCCTTCCTCGGTAAGGAACAATACGCGCCAGAACCGATCCAGCTTGCTTCGCAGGGTTTCGCCTTGCGGTTTTGTCATAGATTACCTCCGAATAAGCAATCCGCGGGCTGGGATTCAACCCACGGACTGCCGCTCATGATTGCCGGGACTCAGGTGCTCGGGGCAAGGCTCCGCCAATAGATCCAGTACGCCTTTACATCCGGATAGAAGCTGTAGATCTCCGCAAAATCAGGATTTTTTAAGTTTACTTCGTCGATCGTATACGGCGTTTTGTCGAATACGAAATCGTCGCGGACGGACCATTTGCCGACCGTGTTGAACGCAGACAGGCAGCCGCTCTGCCCGTCGTCGCCGCCGAGCATGTAGAGGATAAACAGACGCGCTCCGGCCGGGTTGTCGCAGTTTTTGATCGGGTACACATAGTCGCAGGCCTTAAACGCGGTATACGGTTCGAGACCGGTGACCCAGTTGATGGTCAGGCCGTTGTTGATGTTGTCCAGCTTGCTGCCGGA
>CAYUUB010000287.1:0-3233 GCA_964447725.1 uncultured Oscillospiraceae bacterium | reverse complement strand
ACCATCGGCGGCAAGGGAGGTGCGATCGAATGACGAATGCAGAGTTTTCAAAACTGGCCGCGGCGTATGCAAAGGAAGCGGGCTGCGAAAACTGCGAAACCTTTTATGCATGCGGCGAATCGTTTGAAGTGAACGCAAACGGCGGCGAGATCGACCGCTACAGCGTCAGCCGCGAGGCGGGCGTTTCCGTCCGCGTTTCCTACAAGGGCCGCGACGGCTATGCGTATACGGAGCGGATCGAAGAGCCGGAAAAACTCGTCGACCACGCGATCGACAACGCAAAATGCATTGAAACCGACGACGCGCACCCCATGCAGACGAAGAGCGAATACCGCGCGATCGAACGCAGGCCGTCCGCACTGGCAGGCCTGAGCGAACAGGCGCGCATCGCGCTGGCGAAGCGCATGGAGGAAGTCGCGCTTGCCGAGGACCCGCGGGTCAGGCGCGCGGTGTACTGCACCGCCGCTTATCAGGCGGGAAGCGTCGTGATCGAAAACACCCGCGGGCTGTACGCCGCCAAGGAGGCGGACATTTCGTACGCGTACATCATGCCGTCCGTTCAGGACGGCGACGAGGTGCAGACCGGCTTTGCGTTCCGTATGGGCGCGGATGCGGCGGACGTCGAAGGCTGCGCAAAAGAAGCGGTCGCCGACGCGCTGGGTAAGCTCGGCGGCAAGCCGATCGAATCCGGCGAATACCGCGTGCTGCTGAAGCCGTATGCGTTCTGCGACCTGCTGCGGGCATTTTCGCCGATGTTTTCGGCGGACGAAGCGCAAAAGGGCTGTTCGCTGCTGGCGGGCAAGGAAGGCCAGCGCATCGCAAACGAGCTGGTTACCATTACGGACGACCCGTTCGACGAAATCGCGCCGATTGCGTTCGACGGCGAGGGCACGCCCTGCGTGAAAAAGGCGGTCGTCGAAAAAGGAATCTTGAAAACGCTTTTACACAATCTCAAGACGGCTGCGAAAGCGGGCGTTGCGAGCACCGGCAACGCAAGCCGCGGCAGCGCGGCCTCTACGGTCGGCGTGGCGCCGACGGTGCTGCGCGTCGAACCCGGCGGCAAAACGCCGGAAGCGCTCGCCGCGGAGATGAACGACGGACTGATCATCGTCGAACTGGAGGGGCTGCACGCCGGCGTGGACACGATATCCGGCGACTTTTCGCTCAAGGCAGCGGGCCTTCTTGTGAAGGGCGGCGCAATCGTGCGGCCCGTCTCCGGCATTACCGTCGCGGGGAATTTCATCAGCCTGATGAAGGACGTCGTCGCGGTCGGAGACGACCTGAAATATGCGCTCCCGGTGGGCGGATATTTCGCCTCGCCGAGCCTGCTGGTGGCAAAACTGTCGGTGGCGGGTAACTGACGGGGGAAACGAGGTTTTTTTCAGAAAAAGACCGCGAAAACACAAACAATTTATTGACAGAACCCCTTCGTTATGGTATCGTTTCTAGGTGCCCCGCGAAGGGGCTCGATTTATGATGTTTCGACCTAATTAATGGAGGGTTTTCAACAATGGCAGCAGATGCACGCGTAAAAGTAACACTGGCCTGCACGGAGTGCAAGCAGAGGAACTACAACACTTTTAAAAACAAAAAGAACGACCCGGACCGGCTGGAAATGAAGAAATACTGCCGTTTCTGCCGCAAGCATACCGTACATCGCGAATCCAAGTAACGCACTGACGAAAGAGGAACGATATGGCACAGAAAAACAACAAAATCCAGAAGGATTCAAAAGGTACGGTCGGCAAAAAGTCGTCCGCAAGGAAAACTCTCTGGAGCAAAATCAGTAAGAAACTGCTGTTGCCCGCGAGCATTTTGTTCATAGCGGGAGGGTTGTTCCTTGCTGTCTACAACGTCATGCAGATGCGGCAGTACTCCGCAGGCGCGGATTCCGCCATGTCGAGCGGCATGATGGTTTCAAGCGCGATCCTCGGGCTGCTCTTCGTCGTCGCCGGCGTTCTCGGCATCATGAAGAAGTCCAAGCGCGCGCTCATGACGCTCGGCGTCGTGGGCCTCGTCTATGCGATCATCATTCTGACCGCCACTGCCAGCGACGGCGCGGTCGCGATCGCCTCCGGAATCGTTGCGATCGTACTGTCCATATTCTTCATCGTTGCGGTGGACGGCATGTTCGACATGGGACTCGTCCGTTTCTTCCGCGAAATGAACGGCGAAGTGAAAAAGCTCACCTGGCTGAACGGCAAGGACCTGCTTTCGCATACGCTCGCCGTCGTAGTCTTCGTGCTGGCAATGGCTGCAATCATCTACCTGCTGGACCTCGCGTTCTCGTCCGGACTTGGCGCAATCAGCAACATCAACATCGGGTAAGGAGTTTTGAGCGTGCAGGAAGCAAAATGGTACGTGGTGCATACCTATTCGGGGTATGAAAACAAGGTCAAGGAAGACCTTGAAAAATCCGTGGAAAACGCAGGCCTTCAGGATATCATCCTCGAGGTCAAATATCCCACGGAGGAAACCATCGAGATTTTGCCCAACGGAAAGCGCAAAGTGACGCAGAGGAAAGTTTTTCCGGGTTACGTCATGGTCAAAATGGTCGTCGACGTGGTCGAAAAGGAGCGCCCGGCGGAAAAGGGCGGCGGCAAGTCCGTCGACCTTGTCATGAACCCGCGCGCATGGTATGTCGTGCGCAATACGCGCGGCGTGACCGGCTTTGTCGGACCGGGGAGCAAACCCGTCCCGCTGTCGGACGAGGAAGTGACCGCGATGGGCGTGGAGCGCATCCCGATCGTACTCAATATCGAAGTCGGCGAGACCGTCCGCGTCGTGTCCGGCCCGCTGGAGAATTTCACCGGGCGCGTGGAAGCGCTGGACCCGGAACGGCAGAAGATCAAACTGACCGTGTCCATGTTTGGGCGCGAAACGCCTGTGGAGCTGGATTTCGTCCAGGTACAGAGGCTGTAACAATCGTCTGTTAATCTGTGAACCGGCCCGCTTGCGGGACGGCCCGCAGTCGATAGAACCGTGGGAGGGGGAGGCACCCCGCACCACAATATTTTAACGGAGGGAACTGCAATGGCAAAGAAAATCCAAGGCTACATCAAGCTGCAAATTCCTGCGGGCAAGGCTACGCCCGCGCCGCCGGTCGGCCCCGCGCTGGGCCAGCACGGCGTAAACATCATGGGTTTCTGCAAGGAGTTCAACGAACGCACGCAGAAGTCCGCGGGACTCATCATCCCGGTCGTCATCACCGTTTATCAGGATCACTCGTTCTC
>CAYUUB010000286.1:0-3241 GCA_964447725.1 uncultured Oscillospiraceae bacterium | reverse complement strand
TAAGGAGGCTCACCATGTCAAAAGTAATTGTAATCGACCATCCGCTCGTACAGCATAAGCTCTCGTTGCTGCGGGACAAAGAAACCGGATGCAAGGCGTTCCGTGAACTCGTTTACGAACTGGCCATGCTCATGGCGTATGAAGTAACGCGCGATCTGCAGCTGAAGGAAACGGAAATCGAGACGCCAATCTGCAAAACGAAGGTGCAGGTTCTTGAGAATGAGAAAATTGCCGTTATCCCGATTCTTCGCGCGGGACTCGGCATGGCGGACGGCATCATGAGCCTGATTCCGAACGCAAAGATGGGACATATCGGCCTCTATCGCAATCCCGACACGCTGATGCCGACCGGATATTACTGCAAGCTGCCGCAGGACATTTCGGAGCGCGAGACCATCATCGTCGACCCGATGCTCGCAACGGGCAACTCCGGGATCGAGGCGATCAAGATCATCAAGGAATCCGGCGTAAAAAGCATCCGCTTCGTCTGCCTGATCGCCGCCCCGGAAGGGATTGCGGCCATGCAGAAGGCGCATCCGGACGTCGATATCTATGTGGGGCACGTTGACGAAAAGCTCAACGACCACGGCTACATCGTGCCGGGTCTCGGGGATGCGGGCGACCGTCTGTTCGGAACGAAGTGACCTGTTGCGGCTTTTGCCGGTGTGCCGTATCGAATACGGCATGAGAACAGGGTGCTCCGTCGCGGCGCGACGGAATAATTCGCGTCGTTTTGCGGAAAGATCTGGAAGTGCAATCACTCGCATCGAAAAAAATACTTAAATTAAGCGGTTTTTTCCGGTAAATTGTGTTATTATAGACAGGTGCGAAATCGCACTTTCAATTTTGTTGGTTTGTTTTCGGCTTTCGAAGCAACGTTTTGAAGGCCGCGACCGACGACGCGACGACCGATCAACGGTCGGTATCTTACGGAGGTAGAACATGCGATCGATTATAGATGAAATCGCAGCAGCGGAAGAACAAGCGGAAGAGATCCGAAACAAAGCCGTTTCCGAAACGCGCGAATTAACAGCGAAAGCGCGCGAAGAGGCGGAAAAGGCGCTTGAAAACGTGGATGCGCAGGAACGCGACAAGACGGAAGCCGCTTTAAAGAAAGCACAGGCGCAGGGCGAAAAGCTTTCGGAGCAGATGCTTTCCAAAATGGAGAACGAAGCGGATGAGATCTGCGCGCGCGCAAACGCGAAAATCGACGGCGCAGTACGGTATTTGGTTAGCAAGGTGCAAAATCAGGCATGATTGTTCAGATGAAACGTATGACGCTCGTTGCGCATAAAGCGGACGAAGCGGATATCCTTCAGGCGATACAGGCGACCCAGTCGGTTGAAGTGCTCGAAAGCGGCGAAGAATCTGCCGAGCAGTCTGCGCTTGAAAAAGCGGAAGAGAAAGTTCAAAAATTGAACGACGCGCTTAAGACGCTGCGGCCTTACGGCGAAAAGCAAGGCCTGCTTACCGCCATGCCGGAGGCGAGCATTGCGGACATTGCGCAGCAACTGCCGAAAGCCCTGACGTTTTCCGACCGACTGGAAGGAATTGCCAGAGAGCTTGCCTCGACGCGCTCTGAAATCGAAAAGAACCAAACGATCATCGAATCGCTCCGTCCGTGGGAACGCTTTCCGGCGGATATGCAGACGTTTCAGAATGTGCGCGGCGTAAAATATTTTACGGGGCTGATTGCGGCCTCGGACGTGGAAAAACTGGAAGATATCGACGCATGTGCGGAATACCAGCTCTTTAACGAGGGCGTGGTGCGCACGTGCGTTGTCGCTTGCCCGGATGAAGAGGCGAAGTCGGTTGCGAGCTTTCTCAAGTCGATCGACTGGACGGACTATGCGTTCCCGAAGGCTGGCGGGAAGCCGGCCGATGCGATTTTGCGGCTGACGGAGCGCAACCGCGAGCTGTCCGGGAAGAAGAGCGATCTGGAAGTCTCGCTGGCAAACGAGGCGAGCGGAAGCGCAAAGATGGTCGAGGGCGCGCTTGACGCGGCGGTGATTGAGCGGGACCGCGCCAAAGCGGCGGCCGAGATTGCCCGCACGAGCGCGACGTTCCAGCTGGAGGGCTGGGTCCCGGAAGACAAGGTCGAATCGGTCGAAAAGGCCGTTCAGTCCATAACGGACGCATACTATTTTTCGACGCGCGAGCCGGGCAAGGACGAAGTGCCGCCGTCGGTCGTGGAAAACAGCAAATTTGCAACGCCGTTCGAGCAGGTGACGAACCTTTATTCAAGGCCGGACCCGCACGGGATCGACGCAACGCCCTACATGGCGCCGTTTTATGTGCTGCTGTTTGGCATGATGCTCAGCGACACCGGCTACGGCATTGTGCTTGCGCTTATTTGCGCGCTGTATATAAAACTCAAGAAGCCGACCGGGATGTCCGGCGGCTTTGCGCGCGTGCTGTTCTGGGGCGGATTGTCCACCATGGTCTGGGGCGTGCTGGTCGGTACGTTTTTCGGTATGGATTTCGACACGCTGTTTGGAACCAACAACGTTTTTCCGCTGCTTGTCGACCCGATGGATAACCCGATCAACATGCTGATTCTCTGCTTTGGTTTGGGCGTGATCCATATTCTGTTCGGCGTCGGCCTCAAGATGAAGCTTGCGTTTTCGCGCAGGGACTGGAAGACGGCGATCTTCGATAATTTTTCCTGGATCCTGATCATTTGCGGGCTGATCGTTTTTGCCGTGCCGTCGAGCGTCGAGGGCATCCCGGCGGTCGTCGGGACCGTAGGCCTTGGAATGGCGTGCCTCGGCGCGCTGATGATACTGCTGTTTAAAGGGCGAGATAAAAAGAATCCGTTTATGCGGACGATATCCGGCCTTGGCGAACTGTATCAGGTCACGGGCTTTTTGTCCGACATCCTGTCCTACGCTCGTCTGTTCGCGCTTGGCATTGCAACCGGCGTCATCGCGTCGGTCTTCAACGAACTGTGCAGCATGCTGATGGGATCGCCCATACTGGTGCTGAAAATCCTCGGCATTCTGGTTGCGTGCGCGCTGCTTGTCGCGTTGCACGCGTTCAACATCGCAATCAACACGCTGGGCGCGTTCGTGCACTGCGCAAGGTTGCAGTATGTTGAATTTTACGGCAAATTCTACGAGGCGGGCGGCAGAGCCTTCCGCCCCTTGGGATATAAAACAAAACATGTTCGAATTTTGGATGAAACGACATCCATAAGCGATTAACGAAGGAGGAACTCTCACTATGGAACTTCAGTGGGGAA
>CAYUUB010000285.1:0-3242 GCA_964447725.1 uncultured Oscillospiraceae bacterium | reverse complement strand
GACGAAGCATGCTGTTTGTGCCGGGCAACAATCCCGGAATGATGAGCGACGCGCATATTTACGGCAGCGACGCGCTGATGTTCGACCTTGAAGATTCGGTCGCTATGCACGAAAAGGACGCGGCGCGCCTGCTGGTTTATCACGCGCTGAAAACCATTCACTACGGCGAGTGCGAGAAGGTCGTCCGCGTCAATCCGCTGAGCACGCCATATGGCAAAGCGGATATCGAGGCGATGGTCGCAGCGGGCGCGGAGGTTATCCGCCTGCCGAAAACGGAGACGGCGCAGGACATCTGCGATACGGAATACGAGATCGAGCGCGCGGAGAAAAAACTCGGCGTGCCGGTCGGGCAGACGCGCATGATGGCCGCGATCGAGGGCGCGCTGGGCGTGATCAACGCTTACGCCATAGCCACCGCGAGCAAACGGCTCATCGGCATCGCGCTCGGCGCGGAAGACTACTGCGCCAACATGAAAACAAACCGTTCCCGCGAGGGCAGCGAACTGTTCTACGCACGCTCGGCGATCGTCGTTGCGGCGCGCGCCGCGGGCGTGGATGCGCTGGACACGGTGTTTTCGGACGTAAACGACGAAGAGCAGCTCGTGCGCGAGACGCAGGCGGTCAAACAGCTTGGCTTCGACGGCAAGTCCGTCATCAACCCGCGCCAGATCAAGCCGGTGCATCGCGTGTTCACGCCGACGCGCCCCGAGATCCAGAAAGCGCTGCGTATCCTCGCCGCGAGCAAAGAGGCGGAGAAGCGGGGCAGCGGTGTCGTTTCGCTCAACGGGAAAATGGTTGACCGGCCGGTCGTGCTGCGTGCGGAGCGCTGCATTGAACTGGCAAAAGCCTCACGAGTCGTGTTTGAGGGGGAAGAACTATGAAATACGCATCTGAATACTGCGAGCAGCTGGCCGCGCTTGGAAAGAAGCCGTATGTACCGGGCGAAAATCCGCGCCTGTACGACAAGGAGACCGCGCCGCTGAAAGAACGCATGGCGCGCGAAAACAAAATCGTCGAGAGCCTGGAGAAGGCGATCGAACTCGCCGGGCTAAAAGACGGCATGACGATTTCGTTCCACCATCATTTCCGCAACGGCGACCACATCCTGAATATGGTGATGGACACGCTGGCAAAAATGGGGTTTAGAGACCTCAGGATCGCGACTTCCAGCCTTTCGGCCGTACATGCGCCGCTGATCGAGCACATTAAAAACGGCGTTGTGACGCACATTGAAACGTCCGGCTGCCGCGGCGAACTGGCGGAGGCGATTTCCCACGGGCTGATGGACGACCCGATGGTGTTCCGTTCGCACGGCGGGCGCGCGGCGGCGATAGCGGAGGACGAGATCCACATCGACGTGGCGTTCCTCGGCGCTTCGAGCTGCGATCCATTCGGCAATGCGAACGGATACTCGCGCGAGAGCGAGGGAAAATCCATGTGCGGTTCGCTCGGTTATGCGCGCGTGGACGCACAGTATGCCGACAAGGTGATCGTGCTCACCGACAATATCGTAAGCTACCCGAACGTGCCGTTCGGCATTTCGCAGCGGTTCGTGGACTATGTCGTCCGCGTGGACGAAGTAGGCGACGCGGCGAAGATCATGACGGGCGCGACGCGTTTTACGAAAAACCCGCACGATCTGATGATCGCCGAGACGACCGCGAACATCATCGTTCATTCCGGATTTTTCTACGACGGGTTTTCGCTCCAGACCGGCTCCGGCGGCGCTTCGCTGGCGGTGACGCGGTTTTTGCGCGAAGCGATGATCGAAAACGACGTCAAGGCGAGTTTTGCGCTCGGCGGCATTACGGGTGCAATGGTCAAGCTGCATGAGGAAGGGCTGATCCGGCGGTTGCTGGACGTGCAGTCCTTTGACCTCGACGCGGCGCAGTCGCTGAAAAACAATCGCTTCCATCAGCAGATCGACGCGAACTATTACGCAAACCCCTACCGGCGCGGCGCAGCGGTCAATCAGCTGGACGTGGTCGTGCTGTCCGCGCTGGAAGTGGACACCGATTTCAACGTCAATGTGCTGACCGGTTCGGACGGCGTGATCCGCGGTGCGATCGGCGGACATCCGGACACGGCGGCGGGCGCGGCGCTTTCGATCGTGGTGTGCCCGCTGAAGCGCGGACGCATGCCGAGCGTACGCAACCACGTAAACACCATTGTAACGCCGGGCACCACCGTCGACGTGCTTGTGACCGACCAGGGCGTCGCCGTCAATCCGCGCAGGCCGGAAGTTGCCGAGCGGCTTTCCCGCGCGCATTTCAAGCTTGTGCCGATCGAGGAACTGGCGCGGCGTGCGGAGCGCATCACGGGCAAGCCGGAGCCGTTGCCGTTCGGCGACAGGATCGTCGGGCTTTCGACCTATCGCGACGGCAGCGTAATCGACGTGATACGGGAGATTAAGGACTGACAATCGAATCGAAAAGCAGAAAAACGCGGCGCAGGGCAAACGAATGCTTTGCGCCGCGTATGTCTTTGCCATTTCTGCGCATCTCGGATATAATCTGGTTACTGATTGTTGAAGGGGGCGGGCATACATGATGATTTTCGAGACGGAACGATTGTCCTTACGCAGGATGGAGCAGAGCGATTGTACTGATCTCGCGGAAATCATGCAGGACCCGGACGTTATGTATGCGTACGCGCATGCCTTTGAAGACGACGAAGTGCAGTCGTGGCTGAACCGGCAGAAGGAGCGGTATCAAACGGACGGTTATGGCCTCTGGGCGGTAATCCTGAAGGAAACCGGCGAAATGATCGGGCAATGCGGCTTGACGCAACAGGACTGGAGCGGCGTTTCGGTCCTTGAAATCGGATATCTGTTTAAAAAGAAATTCTGGCATCAAGGATATGCCACAGAGGCGGCGAGAGGCTGCAAGGCGTATGCGTTTGACAAGCTTGGGGCAGACGAAGTGTTTTCCATAATACGGGACACGAATTTTGCTTCCATGAATGTTGCGATCCGAAACGGCATGCTGGTGCGCGGCCGGTTCGTCAAACATTATTACAATATGGACATGCCGCATTATGTGCTTTCGGTGAAAAGGGAGAATGCTTGAATTTACTAGAGCATAGTTAATTGTGAGTGTTGGTTTGCATATAAACAAAGAAATCCTTGCTGGCAATCATACTATTATGATAAAACTAAATATATAATTACAATCATATGGCGTATTTGACACTCTAAATGCAACGCAAAAACGAATATTGCTTCGATATGACCTGATTAATGC
>CAYUUB010000284.1:0-3255 GCA_964447725.1 uncultured Oscillospiraceae bacterium | reverse complement strand
AGTTCGCCTCGCTCGTGGTATACAAAACGCCGAGGTTGACCGCGTCCGGCTGGAACATGCGGATCATCTCAAGCTGGGCCGAAAGGTCGAGCACGTCGCTCGTTCCGGTGCAGTTGGTGCCCGGCGCGTCCATGTCGTCCACAAGGCCCGCCGCGACCGGGTCGGAAACCGCGCTGAAGATAACGGGGATGTCCGTGTTGGCCGTCGCCGCATATGCGGACGTCGCCGCGGGCGTCGCGATCGCGATGATCATGTCGTAATTCTTGGCCGCCATGTTCTTGGCGATGGTATCGCACGTTGCGGAATCGAAGTTCCCGTTTTGCAGGTCGACCGTGATGTTCGGGTCCGAATTGAGCTCTGCCACGATGCCGTCGTAGCAGTTGTCCAGCGAAGGATGGCTGCCGAACTGGAGGATGCCAACGGTGTAGGTCGCTTCCGGCGCGGCGGTCTCTTCCGCGGCGGGTTCTTCCGTCGCTTCCGCCGCCGCGGGCGCTTCCGTGGCTTCCGCGGTCTGCGTGCCGCCCGTGCAGCCGAATGCGAACAGGGCCATCAGTACGGAAAGTGTCAGGGCGAAAAGTACGTTCAGTTTGCGATTCATAATCGTATCTCCTTTTTCTAAAAAACTTTTTTTGATCTCATGTTTTCCGGGCTGCGTTCGATGCGTCTCGCCATCGCCGTCCCGGCGGATATCCGGCCATTGTTCAAAGCTCCTTTTCCCAGCGTTTAGAAATAAAAAAATCCCGTCCTATCAAATTCCGATAGGACAGGATCATAATTCCTGCGGTGCCACCTATGTTCGCCCGGCATAAGCCGAACGCACTCTGCCGCGTACCAACATACGCGCTCCGCTGTAACGTGCGGAAAACGTTCCGTATCGTCCCGAAATCGGGATTTAGCGGACCCTCGTGAGTCCATTCGTCCATTGCTCCACGGCCGGATTCCCACCATCGCCGGCTCTCTTCACGCTTCGCCCAACCGGATTACTCTTCTCAGTCACAGGTTTTGCTTTTCGAGCATACTACCATCGTCCGGGACGGTTGTCAATACCTTTTCGTCAAAATCATATATTTTTTCAGTCGTTCGCCTGCTCTGCGCCGGATGAAACGCCGCGATACTGCGCCTTCGGTTTGGCGTGCAGCAACACAGTGGCCGCCTGTTTCGGGCAGATGTTGACGCAACGATAGCAGACGAAGCAGTTGTCGTGCTGTTCGATCCCGTTTTCGCCGAGCGTGAGGTTCTTTGCGGGGCAATGACTTACGCACAAACCGCAGCGGATGCAGTCGGGATCCACCTGAACCGCTGAACGGCAGTTTTCCTCCATCTTCGGCCAAAATAGATTCTGCGACATGCCGAGCAGTCTGGAAAACCAGTTGAAGCCGCGCCTTTTCACAACGCCGGATTGTATGTTTTTGCACGCCGTTCGCATCTTTTTTTCCGCCGCGCGCAGCTTCTTTTCATTCTGCGCACCGTTTTTGACGGGCAGCATCCAAAAATTGCAGATGTTGTTCGGCATTTTAAAATGTTCGGCATAGATCACGCGCCTTGCGCTCCCCGGCATCCAATCGGTCAGCGCGCGCGCACCGTCTCCGGAAAAGAGCATCTGCGTGCAGAAGACGACGAGCTTTTTCTCCCGCAGCCGTTCTGCGTGCGCCGTTACGAATTCCCGCATCGGCCGCGGCACGCACGAGCCGTAGATCGGATAGCAGAACGCGACGGTATCGTTCGCCTCGATCCGCGCGTCGAAATCCAGCGGTTCCTCAATGGAGCGGCATTCCGCATTCATCTCGCGGCAAAACAATTCGGCGACGTACTTCGAGTTCCCCGTCCCGGAAAAGTAAAACAGTATCAATTCGTCGCCCTCCGTCCATCGTTCGTTACGCCCGGCATGGAAGCGCCGGCCGCGCCTGTTTTTGCCCGCCGAAACAGCAGAATATGCTATAATACTTTGAGGCTATTATTTCGTCGCATTTTTTTACGATTCATACTAAACCGTACAGCCGTCCGCAACAGAGAGGATACCGTCATGGATAAAACCGAATACATCGAAAACATCGCCGTGCTCATCGACGCGGACAACGCGCAGCTGACCAAGCTCAAGTCCGTTCTGGAGGAGATTTCCACCTACGGGCGCATCGTCGTGAAGCGCGCCTACGGGGACTGGAAAAACCCCGTGCTGAAAAACTGGGAAAAGGTTTTAAAGCAGCTCGCGATCAAACCGGAACAGCAGTTTGCATATACGACCGGCAAAAACGCGACCGACATCTCCCTCGTCATCGGCGCGATGGACCTGCTGCACACCAACATGTACGACGCGTTCGTGCTGGTTTGCAGCGACAGCGACTATACACCGCTCGCCATCCGGCTGCGCGAGGCGGGCGTATACGTGTTCGGCGTCGGCGAAAACAAAACGCCGCCCTCGTTCAGGAACGCATGCGATAACTTTATTTTGACGCAAAATCTGATTGAAAGCGCAAAATCCGCCCGCAGCGCGGCGGCCGCCGGGGCCGAAGAAGCAGCGGAGGCCGTTTTGCCCGCGGCGGCGGCAAAGACGCGGCAAAGCGGGATCCGGCATATACACGGGCTGTTAAAAACGGCCAGCGACAAATACCAGGACGCGGACGGGTGGGTCAACCTCAGCGCAGCGGGGTCCTACATGAAGCGCGTTTCGCCGGACTTCGATCCCAAAACCTACGGTTTCTCCAAACTGGCCGACCTGATCCGCGCGTTCCCGAAAAAATACGAAACGAAAACATATCCCGGCAAGGGCACGACGATTTTTCTGTTTAAGTGCCTCTGGTGAGCGACCGCCCGCCTCTTTCAGCGCGCGCCCGTACAGACGGCGAGCGCTTCTTCATAGCAGGCGGCGTTTGCCGCCAGCACGCTCGTTTCCGCATCGAACGGTACCGCTCCCCCGTCCGCGGTCGTAATGCGCCCGCCGGATTCCAGCAAAACGCACATTCCCGCCGCAAAATCCCAAGGATACAGCCGCAGTTCCAAAAACGCGTCCAGCCGGCCGGCCGCAACCCGGCAGATGTCCAGCGACGCGGCGCCAAACTGGCGCAGGTCCTCGCAGCGGTCGAACAAACCGCGCAGCGTGCGGAACATCCTGTCGGTTATGTCTTTTTGATAACTCGTCGCGCCGAACGTTACAATCGCATCCTGCAGCCGCCGGTCCGAAACGTGAATCGGGCTTCCGTTCAGCGTCGCGCCTTCGCCGCGCCTGGCGGAATACATCTCGCCCGAAAACGGGTTGTG
>CAYUUB010000283.1:0-3260 GCA_964447725.1 uncultured Oscillospiraceae bacterium | reverse complement strand
CCAGAATCGCGCTGCGTCCGGCAACTTCGGAAAGCAGGATTTTCCGGCTGTTGCCGACCGAAGACGGCGGAACATGCTCAAACGTCAGGGTATTTTTCATCACACCGTCCACGTGCATGCCGCCTTTGTGCGAAAATGCGTTGCCTCCGACATACGGCGTGTTTTTGTGAACGCTGATGTTGGAGATTTCCGCTACCTCGTGGACGGTCTGCGTAAGTCGTTCCAGATTCTCCGGCGGCAGGCAGTCGCAACCCAGCTTGAGCTGCGCGTTGGCAAGTACCGTTGCGAGGTTTGCATTCCCGCAGCGCTCGCCGAAGCCCGCGAGAGTGCCCTGCACATGTGCGGCACCTGCCTTGACCGCCATGATGCTTCCGGCAACCGCCATGCCGCTGTCGTCGTGCGCATGGATGCCGACCGCGGTCGGAAAGCGGCCTAAAACCAGCTTCGTGATCTCATAGATTTCGTCCGGAAACGCTCCGCCGTTCGTATCGCAGAGGCAGAGACAGTCCGCGCCGCTTTCATACGCCGCTTCCAGCGTTTGCAGCGCGTATTCCGGGTTTGCCTTGTAGCCGTCGAAAAAGTGCTCCGCGTCGTAAACCACTTCCTTGCCTTTCGACTTGAGGTAGGCAACGGTGTCGCGAATCATCCGCAAATTTTCGGAGAGCTCCGTGCGCAGGATCTCCGTCACATGGACGTCCCAGGATTTGCCGAAGATCGTGACGCACTCCGTCCCCGCCGCCAGCAGGGAGCGGAGGTTGGCGTCGTCTTCCACGGAGATATTCTTCCTGCGCGTGCTGCCAAACGCCGTCACTTTCGAATGCGACAGCGGATGCTTTTTGATTCGCTCAAAAAACTCCATGTCCTTCGGGTTGGAGCCGGGGTTTCCAGCCTCGATATAATCGACCCCGAGTTCGTCGAGAATCCTTGCGATCTTGAACTTATCCTGCACGGAAAACGAGATGCCGACGCTCTGCGCGCCGTCCCTCAGCGTTGAATCCAGAAAATAAAGCTTCTTCACGTTTGAACCCCTCCCGGTATCTGCGTTCACAGCGTTTTGGTCGTCTCTTTTCGGTATAAAAAAATCCCCGTCTCATTACGAGACGGGGACATCATCCTCGCGGTACCACTCCTATTGATCCTGCATATTTCGATGATTCGAGACGAGTCTTCGAAGGCAGCGATCCTCTTTATCAGGTTCTAACAAACCCTGGCATGTAACGGTGCCTTCCGTAATACGCTTACTGTGCTTCAGCGTCTCTGCTCGGGAGGGATCCGCCGCTTGCGTCACCGTCGGTTTTCACCAGCCACCGACTCTCTAAAGATGAGCTTGCAAACAGCATGTCTCTTTCATCGCATTTCATGGAGTGTGAAATTTTTGACATGATATCATATACTTTTTCTCCGTGTCAAGAAAATTTTTGTAATTTTTTTTTACAAACCATACACCCGTGCCTCAAAAGGCGCGAGGCGGCCGGCGACGCCGGTCGTCATGTTCGTCAAAAGAAGCTTGCCCGCCGGGACGTCCGGCAGTTCTGCAATCCTTTTGCTCATGTTGCACACAATCGTATCGGTTTCGCCTTCCAGCGTGCGTTTGTAGGCAAATAGTTGGCTGTGCTCCGTAAAGAGCGGTTCATAGTCTCCATACTGCAACGTCTTCGACCCGTTGCGCAGCGCGGCGAGAGTTTTATAAAAGTTCAGCACGGAGCTTGGGTCGTTCGCTTCCGTTTCCGCGTTGATCGAACTATAATTCGGGTTCACCATAATCCACGGCTCGCCCGTCGTAAACCCCGCGTTTGCTTTGGGGCTCCACTGCATCGGTGCACGTGCGTTATCGCGCCCCTTGTGCAGCACGCCGCGCCACGTGCGTTCGTATCGGCCCGTTAGCCGCGCTTCGTTCAGCGCGTTGATCCCTTCGATGTCGCGAATTGCGCGTTCGTCCGGAAACGGCGCGTTCGTCATGCCGAGTTCTTCGCCCTGGTAGATAAACGGCGTCCCGCGCATTAGATGCATCGCCACGCCCAGCATTTTTGCCGAGCGTGCGCGCAGTTCCTCCGTGTCCGTACAGCCAAAGCGCGACACTGCGCGGGACTGGTCGTGATTCGACCAGAACAAGCTTCCCCAGCCGTGCTTCGTCGCATCCTGCCACGCATTGACGATCTGTTTGAACCGTTCCAGCGTCCATGGAACAGGGTCGTATTTTCCATCCGGCCCGTCGTCGATCTCCATCAGGTCGAACGGGAAGATCATGTCGAAAATACCCGTTTCTTCGTCGAGCAGCTTTTTGCCTTCCTCCGGCGCTGTAAACGGCGCTTCGCCAAGGCAGAGGCAGTCCCGCCCCGCATAGCAATTCTTTCGCAGTTCGCGGATATAGTCGTAGAGCTTTGGCCGGTTGGCAAAATGTTCGAACGCGAGCGTATAGCCTTCCGCGTTTTTTCCGCCGCTTCCGTTCGGCAGGCCTTCGTCCTTTGCAATACAGTTGATCACGTCCATGCGGAATCCATCCACGCCTTTGTCGAACCAGCGATTCACCATGGCGTAAACTTCCTTCCGCAAGACGGGGTTCTCCCAGTTCAGATCGGGCTGCTTCTCGGAAAACAGGTGCAGATAATATTGCCCTGTCGTTTCGTCAAGCTTCCACGCCGACGGCGCAAAAAAAGAAGCCCAGTTGTTCGGCGTTTTGCCGTCTTTTCCATCGCGCCAGATGTAGTAGTCGCGATACGGGTTGTCCTTTGATTGACGGGACTTTTGAAACCACGCGTGTTCGTCCGAGCTGTGGTTGACGACCAGGTCCATCACAAGTTTGATATCGCGCTTGTGCAATCCGTCCAGCAGTTCGTCGAAGTCCGCCATGGTCCCAAACTCCCGCATGATTGCTTCGTAATCGCGGATGTCGTAACCGTTGTCATCGTTTGGCGAATCGTACACCGGGCAAAGCCATATCGCGCCGATTCCGAGCGCTTTGAGGTAATCAAGCTTGTTTATGATTCCTCTCAAATCGCCGATTCCGTCGCCGTTCCCGTCCATAAAGCTCCGCGGGTAAATCTGATAAAATACCCGCTCTTTCCACCAGGCTTGTTTCATCCGTCGTCCTCCGTTTCCAGATAGAGTATCGCATACCGTTCGACGCGCGGCAAGAGGGCAAATCAAAACCGCGTCATCGTACGGCAGCCAAAATGAAAAACGCCCTTTACAGAGCGTTTTTTTATTTGGTAGCGGCGATTGGATTCGAACCAATGACACTCCGGGTATGAACCGAATGC
>CAYUUB010000282.1:0-3271 GCA_964447725.1 uncultured Oscillospiraceae bacterium | reverse complement strand
ACGTGATCGCGCCCGGCCTGTAGCCGTAGACGCGCACCATGTTGGTGCTGCCCGCATTGCCGCTGCCATGGTTGCGCACGTCGTCGTGATAATACGCCTTGCTGACGATGATCGCAGTCTGGATATTGCCGAGGAAATACCCGGCGAGGACGCAGACGATCCCCGTCCAGATGTTCAGGTTCCACAGTCCCGTAAAAAACGTCATTGTGCCGTTTCCTTCTTTCTGTTGCGAAAAATCAGCCGGATCGGCGTGCCTTCGAAGCCGAACGACTTCCTGAAATAGTTTTCCAGGTACCGTTCGTAGGAGAAGTGCACGATTTCGGTGTCGTTCACAAAGATGACGAACGTCGGCGGCTGGACGGTCGCCTGCGTCGCGTAATAGATTTTTAAGGTGCGTCCCTTGTCGGACGGCGGGTCGTTCATCATGACGGCCTCGCCGACGGTGTCGTTGAGCTGACCGGTCGGGATGCGGCGGCGGCTCTGTTCGTAAACCGCGTCCACGGTTTCGAGCACCTTGTTCACGCGCTGGCCGGTCTTTGCCGAGATGAACAGCATCGGCACGTAGCTCATGAACGCAAGGTCCGACAGCAGGTCCTTTTTAAAGCGGTTCATCGTGTTCGTGTCCTTTTCGACGACGTCCCACTTGTTGACGACGAGCACGCTCGCCTTGCCTTCCTCGTGCGCATAACCCGCGATGCGCACGTCCTGCTCGCTCAGGCCCTGGCTCGCGTCGCACACGATCAGCACCACGTCCGCGCGGCGTACCGCCGCGAGCGAACGGATGACGCTGTAACGCTCGATGGTCTCGTCCTCAACGCTGCGCTTCCTGCGGATGCCCGCGGTGTCGACGAGCGTGTATTCCTTTCCGTCGAGCGAAAACGGCGTGTCGATGGAATCCCGCGTCGTGCCCGGAATGTCGCTGACGATCGCGCGGTCTTCGCCGAGCAGTGCGTTGACGAGGCTGGACTTGCCGACGTTCGGTTTGCCCACGACGGCGATGTTGACGCGCTCCTTGTCCTCCTCTTCCCGGTCCTTCGGAAAGTCGCGCACGACCTCGTCCAGCAGGTCGCCGAGGCCGAGCCCCTGGGAAGCGGAGATCGTGATCGGGTCGCCGAGCCCGAGCGAATAAAACTCGTACATGCTGTCCTCGAACTTCGGCGCGTCGACCTTGTTCACCGCGAGCACGACGGGCTTTTTCGAACGCCGGAGCATGTGCGCAACGTCCATGTCCGCACTCGTCATGCCGTCCCGCCCATCCACGAGGAAGACGATCACGTCCGCCGTCTCCACGGCGAGCTGCGCCTGTCGGCACATCTGCGCGGCGATGACGTCCTCGTTCGCGGGCTCGATGCCGCCCGTGTCGATCAACGTAAAAGCGTAGTTCAGCCACTCCGCGTCCTGATAGATGCGGTCCCGGGTCACGCCCGGCGTATCTTCCACAATTGCGACGCGCCGCCCGACCAGCTTGTTGAACAGCGTGGACTTTCCAACGTTCGGCCGGCCGACGATCGCCACCAGAGGTTTGCTCATTCGTTTTCTCCCGTTTTTCCAAATATAGTTTCAACCAGTTCCCCGCCGGTCGCGACGGGGATAATCGTTGTGTTCAGTATTTTTTCCGCTTCCCGCTTGGTCGTGCCGTCCAGAAAGACGTTTTCGTCCGCCTTCAGCATGGCCCGCGGGATCAGCAGCGCCTCGCCGAAGTCGCGGCCGCGCAACTGTTCGATCAGGTCCCCGCCGGTCACGAGTCCGCCGACGGTGACGCTCTCGCCGAAATAGCGGTTTTGAATCGCCTGCGTTTCGATCGAGACCCCGTAAGGGACCAGCTTTTCGTACAGCTTCCTGCAAAAGGGTTCCGCCGCGACGCCGCCTGCCATCAAGTAGCGCTTCGGGTTTTTGAGCGGCTCGCGCCCCTTCAGCGCCTCGAGCATCTCGCTTTCGAACAGGCGCAGCAGCCCCACCCCGTTTTCGATCTGCGGGAAGTCCTCGTACGCTTCGTACGGCGGCAGTTCGCGGTTTGCGTGCGTATACCATTCGTCCGCAAGGAACACGTACCGCGTGCCGAAGCGTTCCAGAAACTCATTCTGCCGCGGCTCGATTTGATCGATCGTCCCCGCCGCTTCCTCCGGCGTATACCGGCGGAGCTTCGTCAGCCCGTCCCGGAATTTCGTCAGCCCGACCGGCACGATCGCGAGAGATTCCGCATACGGGCGCAGCGCGGCGGTGTCGTCGATGGAGCGTTTTAAAACGTCCCCGTCGTTGATTCCCGGGCAGAGCACGATCTGCAGGTGAAAGTGTATCTTCGCGTCGGCCAGCCGTCCGAGCTGCCGCATGATCTCGCCGGCGCGCGGGTTTTTCATCAGCCGGACGCGGACGTCCGGGTCGCTCGCGTGCAGCGAGACGAACAGCGGCCCCACGCGGCGCCGGACGATCCGGTCGATCTCGCGCTCGTCGAGGTTCGTCAAAGTGACGTAATTGCCCATGATGAACGACATCCGCCAGTCGTCGTCCTTCACGTGCAGGCTCGATCGCACGCCTTTCGGCATCTGATCGATAAAGCAGAACACGCAGTGGTTTTTGCAGGTGCGCATATTGTCCATCAGGCTGGTCGCAAACGATAAGCCCAGCGGCTCGTACTCCGGCTTTGTGATCCTTACGCAGCGCTCGGCGCCGCTTTTCGTGCGGATTTTCAGTTTCAGCCGCCTGTTCGCGGTGAGGTGCTCGTAATCCACGAGGTCGACCACGGCTTCCCCGTTGATGGAAAGCAGCGCGTCGCCTGCGGCAACGCCGCCGCGCTCCGCCGGGGAGCCCGGCAAAACGTCGCTGACGATCTGTTCACCGCAATGCATATTTTCCATGCAGGCATTATAACATCCGCAACGTAAAAAGCCAAACCCGGCGTTGGGACGCGCTTCATTATATATTATTTAAATCGCACGGAAGCAGCCCGATTCGACCGCCGTCCGCCTTGACGCTGCATACCCGCTTTGATAAAGTAAGTATTGGAAAAAAGGGCACATCCGCAGTAACATTTCAATTCGAAAGCGAGGAGATTCCATCTTGAAAAAGGACGCATTCGTACAGAAGCTTGTCGACGGGTACGGCGACTGGGTCTGCAAAGAGGACAACGAAAATACGTTCGGCGGTTCCGGACGTATGACCAGCGAGCTGTATCCGTACGACCACATGTTTTCACCGATCCGCGTGAACGCACTTACCATCAAAAACCGCCTCGTCATGGCGCCGATGGGCAACATCGACATGTGCGAGGAGA
>CAYUUB010000281.1:0-3301 GCA_964447725.1 uncultured Oscillospiraceae bacterium | reverse complement strand
CCTACAGCGGGCGGTCGATCAGCTACACGGGCGGCAACAAGGTCGCCGCGGAGCTGAGCGGCATACCGATCAAGCGCAGCGTGGTCCTGATCTATACGATCTGCGGGCTGATGTCGGCAATCGGTGCGATCGTGCTGTTTTCGCGGATCACGACGGCGGCGCCGATCATCGGCAAGAACTACGAAACCAACGCGATCCTTTCGGTGGTCGTCGGCGGCACGACGCTCAAAGGCGGCAAAGGCAGCGTGCTGCGCACCGTCCTCGGCGTGCTTCTGATCACGCTGATGTCGAACTGCATGAACCTGCTGGGCGTGTCGGCGTACATGCAGGTCGTGCTCAAGGGCGCGATCCTTGTCCTGGCCATCTGGCTCGACAACCGGAAAGAACAGTAGGGAGGTAAGCGGTATGCAGACAACCATGTTAAGTTTCGGCAAGCGAACGTTGCGTGCCATTACCAAACAGAAGGCGGTCATCGCGATCATCGTGATGCTGATCGCCATGCTGTTCTTCGATACGAACTTTTATACGGCTTACAACCTGCTCAACGTGCTCAAGGATGCGGCGGTCAACGAGATCATCGCGTTCGGCGTAACGCTGACGGTCATCGCGGCGGGCTGCGACCTGTCGGTTGGCGGGGTGATGTGCCTTTCGGGGATCACCGCGATCCAGATGATGAACGGAGGCATGAACATGTGGCTTGCGATCGTCCTCTCGGTGCTCATCGGGGGTGCGGTCGGGTTTATCAACGGGTTCTTCGTCGTGCAGCAGAAGACGGAAGCGTTCATCATAACGCTCGGCACGGGCATGCTGATCAAGGGCGTCTGCCAGCAGCTGACCGACGCGCACCCCGTTTCGTGCACGAACATGGAGTTCATGAAGATCGCCAACGGAAAGATCGGCGGCGTGATCCCGAACCTCGCGGTGATCATGATCGTATTCGGGCTGCTGGTCTACGCGGTGCTGCGCTTCACGAGCTACGGCAGGAACCTTTACGCCCTCGGCGGCGACTATGAGGTGGCGAAGTATTCCGGCATCAACGTCGTAACGATCAAATGGCTGGCGTTCGTGTTCAGCGGCGCAATGGCGGCGATAGCGGGCGTGCTGCTTTCGAGCAAGCTCAACACCGGGTCGAGTATTTACGGCGACGACACGGCCCTGATGGTCAACTGCGGCGTCGTTGTCGGCGGCACGAGCTTTGCAGGCGGCGTCGGCGGCATACCGGAGAGCTTCGTCGGCCTGATGGTGCTCCAGCTTCTGACCAACTGCATGAACATGCTCGGCATTGCGCCGTACCTCCAGCAGGTCTGCCAGGGCGTCGTCATCGTCGGCATTATCTGGCTCGACTGCTTCGGCAGAAAACGCAAACGCGAGGACGTCTGACAAAACAAGACGACCGGCGGGGCCGCTTTCGGGCGGCCCCGCTGATTTTATGGCACGCAATCCTGCCGCCAAAGGGACGCGCATTCACGAAAGAGAAGGTTTATCGAAATTTCGAAGCGATTTTCATGCGAACAAATACGTTATGTGGTATACTAAAAAGCAAATGTTTGAACAATTGGAGCGGACGCATGATCTATTATTTTTCAGGCACCGGAAATTCTAAATGGGTTGCTGACAAACTGGCGGAATTAACCGGCGATACCGCAGTGAGCATTTCTGCACTTTCGGACGACGATTCGATCATTGCCGATGCCGCGGAAGAGCCGAAGACAGGCATCGTCTTTCCTATCTATGCTTGGGGCATTCCCGGAATCGTAAAGCAATTTTGCGGGAGACTGCATGTGGCAGACGGCGCGTATGCATATGCCGTTTGCACATGCGGAAACGAGGCCGGAAACGCGCTGAAAAGGTTAAAAACCGTGTTTCCGTATACAAGCGCGTGGTCGGTTTCTATGCCCAACAACTATATCCCGATGTTTGACGTTGACGACGAACAACTCGCGCGGGCAAAGGTTGCGGCTGCCCGCGAGCGGTTGAACGACATTGCGCGGAGCGTCATGGAGCGTCGGCGAGTTTACGATGTGAACGCGGGAAGCGCGGCATGGATCAGGACCGCGGTGGTTAACCCGGCGTTTAACGCTTTTGCGATGCGTACGAAACCGTTTTTCGCGACCGACGCGTGCAACGGCTGCGGCCTGTGCGAAAAAAACTGCCCTGTCGATGCTATTCAAATGAAAAATGGCAAGCCTGTTTGGGTGAAAAAGCGCTGCACGCAGTGCCTTTCCTGCATTCATCGCTGCCCGCAGCGCGCGATCGAGTACGGCCATGCGACGAAAAGCAAGGGACGTTATTACTTCCGCGAAAGCCTTTGAGAGACGCTGTGCTGTTTGGAATTTTAAGCGTATTTTGAAAGTTCGAGCGCTGTCGGGCGACTGAAAGTTTCTGGAATTGCGCGCAGGGCAGCCGGTTCAAACGGGCGGAACGCATACGCTCCGGAAGTCCCGCCGGGGCTCCTGCGATACGAGCGGCATTTCGCGGCGTTTTCCTTGCGCTGATAAATATGAAGCGATATAATAAACGAGGATAGCAAAATTTCGAGTAAAATTGTGAAAATCAATTTGGATGGGGTAAGGGTAACTATGGACGAAAAGCATGGAACTGCAGCCGACTGGCAATCCCTGATTTCGAAACTGAACGGCGTTTACGCCGCTCATGTTGTGTTTTCCGAAGAACAGGAACCGCTTGAGATTCATGTTCTTGCAAGCGATCAGCGGAGCGGGAAAGCTCTGGTGCGCGACGTCCAGTCTGCGATTTCCGCACGGTATGGAATCGAGGTCGACTACCATATTATCAGCATTGCCCAGGTAGCGCCCAATATGATGTCCGGCATACGCTACAGGCTGAATTATTCCGGAATACGAATGCACTCGTCCGAAGAAGGCGTTGAGGTAACCGTAACGCTTTCGCGGGATGAGGAGCGCTTCAGCGGAACGGCGATCGGCAGCACGCTTCCGTTTTCCAGAATGCGGTGTATTGCGCAGGCAACGCTGGATGCGGTGAAAAAATGCACCAACGATACGTGTTTTTTTGAACTGGCCAGTACGGAACTCATACGCTCCAACGGCCGGGCGATTATCATAACGCAGGTTTACTGCATCCCTGAGCTTACGCCGCTGATCGGTTGTGTGTATGCCGAGCCGGATTCGGACGCTGCGGTCGTGCAAAGCGCTCTGGACGCAATTAACCGCAAACTTGAGGTTTACACACAGGAATTTTAATGTTTGGGCGTGAAATAACGGTTATTTGAAAACTTAACAGGTCCGGCCAAGCGTAGCGGATATAGCCTGTTCGATTAGCGGAG